>CACYNF010000001.1 GCA_902775595.1 uncultured bacterium
ATTGTCCGCGTCCCTTTCGGGGCGAACGAGCGGATAGTTTACCAAAGTGCGCGCACGCGTGCAAGGGGGAAAATGAACTTTTTTCAAAAAAGTGTTTTATTGACTTGAAATGATAGTTATTTTAGTAAAAAGTGCAATATATTTTAACACTGAGTTGCGCGACCGCCGCGGCAATGCGTCGCACTCACGTAGAGGAGGTTTTTTGGTATAATATGCCTTATGCAAACGAACTCGGAAATCAGAAACGAGGCATGGAGGCTCCTCTGGGAGCGCAAGTGGTTCTGGAAACTCCTCGGCGCGGCGATACTGCTGCAGGTCTGCTCGCAGGTGATAATCACCATCGTGAACGGTGTTGTCTACCGCCTCGGCGTTTTCAACATTACGGCGATGACGAATATGATCGAGGAACGGATACCGCTTCCTGAATTCACGCCGCGCATCATCCTGGAACTCGCATCCTCCACCGTGCTCATATTTTTCCTGTCCTTCATTCTCGGAGGAATCGCCAGCTACGGCAACTCGCGGCTCCAGCTGCGCGCCGCAGACGACAACAGCGAAAGCTGGATGAAGGTCGCATTCAGCGGATTCAAAATTCCGCTCGATCTCGCCTGGCTGACATTCAGAATGTGCGTCGTCTTCATGATCTGGATGATTCTCGCACTGATCCCGTCCGGAGCTGTCGCCGCGATTTTCTTCGCGATAGTTCCAAAGCCCCAGACTCCCGGCGAACTCGCATCCGCCGTGGCGGTCGTGACACTCGCATCGGCCCTCTTCATCGCAATCTACTGCGTGCCCTTCTACATGTACAGATATCTCTTCCGCATTAAGGCGGATCATCCCGACTGGTCCGCCGGCGAGTGCATGAGGCACTGCCGCGAACTCGTCTGCGGAAGCAAATGGCGCATCTTCGTCCATGACTGCTCCTACTGGCGCATCCTCCTCGGCGCGCTGCTCCCGCTGCTTGTCATAATGATGGTGGTCCTTATTGCTGCCCCCATCCTGGGAGGCGGTCATGCAAGCGCACCGACCCATTCCGCGGCTGCGGTGGTCGGTGTGGTGTTCGGCGTGCTGGCAATGCTCGCCTCCTACATCGCCTTGCTCGTCTTCGGCGCGATTTCCGTCCACTACATTGGAGTCGGGCAGACCATTCTCTACCGCGAGATTTCGCGGACCAAGACAAACCAACAGTAACACACAAAACAAAAAAGACAAAACAATGAACTACTACATCGAATGCTGGAAGAAGTACGTCGAGTTCTCCGGGCGCGCGCGGCGCAAGGAATACTGGATGTTCGTCCTCTTCAACATCATCGCGTCCATAGTTGCGGGCGTCATAGACGGATTGCTCGGCACAAGGATGATCGGCTCCCTCTATTCGCTTGCAGTCCTCCTTCCCGGGCTCGCGGTCTGCGCACGCCGTCTGCACGACACCGACCGCAGCGGCTGGTGGATGCTCATCGCGCTGATTCCGCTCGTCGGCTGGATCGTCCTGCTGGTTTTCATGTGCCTGGATTCCACGCCCGGCGAAAACCGCTTCGGAGCCAATCCGAAAGGCGCGTAACGCGCATCGCCGTCAAATGTGAAAAAGGTCTCCGGCAATCGCCGGAGACCTTTTCTTTATTCCGCAACGAGGCGGCGCCAGAGGCATAGGCGGGTCTTGCCGTAGGTCCGGTCGCGGACAAGCTCCCAACCGGGCGTCTCCTCGGCCTTCTGGACCGCCGTCATCTCGGCGACGAATAGCCCTCCCGGACGCACCACCCCGCGATCGGCAAGCGTCGCGAGGACGCTCGCGTAGCCCCTCTCCTCGCCGAGCGCATACGGCGGATCGGCAAACGCAATCGAAAAGCCAGGCCCTGAATAGGACGCGATCCAGCGATAGACGTCGGCACAGACGCAGTTTGAAGTTTGATGTCGGATGCCAGATGTCGGATGTCCGTTATCAGCGCAAGAAACCATCCCGACATTTTCGCCGAGCACTGAGAAATGGCGGCGGTCTTGCTCGACGAACGTCGCGGATTTCGCACCGCGCGAAAGCGCCTCTATGCCGACAGCGCCCGACCCAGCGAAGAGGTCGAGGAAGTCAGCTCCAGGGACCTCGAACTGAATGATATTGAAGAGGGCCTCGCGCACGCGGTCCTGCGTAGGGCGTATCGCGTCCGACTTCGGAACCTTCAGGATGCGGCCGCCGAACTCTCCGCCGGTAATCCTCATTCCCTGTACTCCGCGCAGCTGTCGGCAGTCTCCCACACCTTGACGGCGGAAAGCCCCGGTATGAGCGCCTTGAGCTCGCCGAAGAACATCCTGGCGAGGTTCTCGGCGGTCGACCTGAACGGAATCGCCACCGTGCGCATTCCGTTCTTCTCGACGACCGCCGCTATCTCGCGCTCGCCCGCGCTCTCGGTGTTGTAGATGAACGCGTGGTCGAAGCGCTCGCAGACGACTTCGCTCGCGATGCGCTTCAGGTCCTTGAAGTCTATCACCATGTCGCGCGTATCGCCGTCGCCCTGCGCCACGGAGACGTCGACCCTGTAGGTGTGTCCGTGCAGGTTCTTGCAGAGACCCTGGTGGTTCGTCAGAACGTGCGCAGCGTCGAACCTGATCGTCTTCGTCACCGTTATCATGCCGTCTCCCTTCGCGTCACTCGCCCTGCAGCATCGCGACGAATCGTCCGGGCGGAGGGCACGGACGGAACGTCTTCAAGTCGATGAAGGCATGGCGCGTAAAACCGTTCACCAAAACCGCGTCCTCGCCCTTCCTGCGTATTTCGCAGGCGATCTCGATGCGGACGCCCTTCTGCGCCTGGACCCATGCGGAAATCTCGAGCAGGTCGTCGTAGTGCGCACTGCCCCTGTAGTTGCACTCGGCATGCGTGACGGGAAGGCCCCAGCCCTCCGCCTCGCACTCCTTGTAGGTGTAGCCGAACGCGCGCATGAGCTCGTTGCGCGCGCGCTCGAACAGCGTCAGGTAGTTGCCGTAGTACACGACGCCCATCTGGTCGGTATCGGCGTATGGAACGCGGTACTCTATCGTGACTTTTTTCATCCCCGCAATTATACCAAAATTCAGTGGGCGCCGGGGCTATGCAAGGCGGCGGGAGGCGAACATCGAAAGCGACACGGCGAGAAAGACGAGAATCGCGCCGGCGAAGAGGAACGCGGCGAAATGCTCGTCCCAGCGGTCGTACGCGTCGGCGTCGAGCTTCGTCGTCTCCAGCTGGTCAATCTCGGCAAGCGCCTTTTCGAGCGAGTCGCGGTCGTTCACGGGGAAGTACATCGCACCTGTCGCATTGGCTATGCCCTTCAGCTGGCGCTCGTCGAAGGTCATGCGGTCTGCGACCACGCCGTAGCGGCCATAGCCGTCGCGCACGAGGCGAGGGGTGCGCCGCGCCGCCGTGCCGATGCCGATGCAGTAGACCTTCACGCCCATCTTCGCCGCCGTCTCCGCCGCGTCCTTCGGCTCCACGGCGCCGGTGTTCGAGACGCCGTCGGAAAGGAGAATCACGATCTTCGACTTCGGCTTCGCGTCCTTCAGGCGCAGAAGCGCCGTCGCGAGCCCGTCGCCTATCGCCGTGTTCGCCTCGTCCTCTCCGCCTATGGCGTTCCCCTGCTCGTCGAACACCGTCTGCGGTATCTCGACGCCCTTGAGGGCGTGGAGCAGCATGTCGTGGTCCATCGTGAGCGGCGCGACGGTCGTGGCGTAGGTGCCGAACGAGACGAGGCCTATAAGATCGTCCGGGCGCTTCTCGACGAACTCCGCGAAAAGGCGCTTCACGACGGAAAGACGCGTCCACTCCTCGAGCTTCTTCGAGGGATTCCCGAAGTCGGTGCCAGCAGGCGCGAGGTCGAGCGCGTCCATCGAGCCGGAGACGTCGACGGTCATCGCGATTGCAATCGCGTCTATCGACTTCTTGTCGTGCGCGAGCGGAGTGCGGGGACGCGACGCGGCGACAACGAGCAGGGCAAGCCCCGCGAGGAGGATGAACGGCGTGAGCGACGCGAGCTTCGCGCGCCAGCCCGCCGTCTTCGCGGGGAGGCGCGATGTCGCGGAGAACCTTATCCCCGAGCGCCGGCCGCGCCGAAGCAGCCGCCAGGCGGCAAGGCCGAGCGGCAGCAGCAGAAGAAGCATCAATGGAGTCGCAAAAGTCATGTCTACGTCATCTCCTCCCCCCCTTAAAGGCGGAAGACCCCGAGCGAGAAAGCCTGTAGCTCATCATGCGCGGAGAAAGCCCAAGCTCTCGGGCCGCCGCGGAATGGCTGCCGCCGTGCCTGTTCAGCGCGTCTTCGAGAAGGCGCCTCTCGAACGCCGCGATCTGCTCGTCGAGCGAGAGCGAGGTGTTTCCGCCGCCAAAGGGGTCTTCCGCGAACTCCTCGGTCTGGACAGCGGCCGGTAGATTGTAGCTGTGTATGCAGGCGTCTCGGGTCGTCAGCACCGCGCGCTCGATGCAGTTCTCGAGCTCGCGCACGTTCCCCGGCCAGGAATAGGCCTTGAGCGCGTTGAGCGCGGGCACGGAAATCTGCGTCACGCCCTTGTCGTACTTGACATTCATCTTCGTGAGAAAATGCTGCGCAAGCAGAACAACGTCGTCCGCGCGGTCGGCAAGGCGAGGCAGGGCGATCGGGAACACGGAGAGCCGGTAGTAGAGATCCTCGCGGAAAAGCTTCTTCGCCATCAGATCCTCGAGGTTGCGGCTCGTCGCCGCGATGAACCTGACGTCGCTCTGCAGCATCTCGTTCGAGCCGACGCGCGAGAAGGTCCGCTCCTGGAGAAAGCGAAGAAGCTTCACCTGGACCGGTATCGAGAGGTCGCCTATCTCGTCGAGGAAGAGCGTGCCGCCGTTCGCGGCCTCGGCGCGGCCTATGCGCCGCTCGCGCGCATCGGTGAACGCGCCCTTCTCGTGGCCGAACAGCTCCGACTCCACGAGCGATTCGGGGAGCGCGGCGCAGTTGAGAACCACAAACGGCTTGTCCCTGCGAGGCGAAAGGCCCTGGATCGCCTGCGCGACGAGTTCCTTGCCCGTGCCGCTTTCGCCGCGGATCAGCACCGTCGCGCCGCTCGGCGCAACCTGGCGTATCTGCTCGTAGACCGACCGCATGGCGGGGCAGCTGCCGATGATGCGCCCCGGCGTCTCTTCGGAAATCATCCCGCGAAGACGCCGGTTCTCGTTGACAAGCGCCTCCTTCTCGCGATCCTCCTCGCGGCATACAAACGCCGCCTCCGCGACGAGGTTTGCTATGATCTCAAGAAGCTCGACATCGCGCGCAAGATCCCCCGTCTGGCCGGACATCGCGCGGTCTGCAGCGAGCGTTCCTATGATCTGCCCGCGGTGGAGAAGCGGCACGCACACGAACGACAGGGCCTCGTCTGGGCCGCGCGACTGCGTGCGGTTCAGGAAGCGGCGGTCCTTGCGCACATCGCAGACGACCTCGGCCTTGCCCGTCTTCGCGACGAGACCGGTGATGCCCTCCCCGACATGGTAGCGGCCGAGCGCGCGCTCTTCGGCATTCAGCGCACGCGTCGAGGCGACTATCCTAAGCTCGTCGCCTTCGAGAAGCGTAAACGTTCCGCGCAGCATGCCCATGCTGCGCTCAAGGATACCGAGGACGTTTTCGAGAAGTTTGCGGACATCGCGCCCCCGCGCGACCGCGGAAGCGATCTCGCGCAGAACGGCCATTTCTGACGTCAGCCTCTCCTCAATTTCACTCATAGGATGTTTGCGCATATTATACCACAAATGAGCAAAACGCGTGCCACCGACAATATCATGTAAAAGAATTCGCCTCTGCATAACATATTTTGTAATCGAAGAATCAGAAATTTACAGATTATGTAACAGACAGACCGCAAATACCGCTCTCGCGCCATTTGGCACAAATTTTGCTATAATATCCATGTCGATTAAACCATCAACTCAAAAAACGAAGGTTAAAATGAGCAAATACGTTGACAGCGTCTTGAAGAATCTCAAGGCGAAGAACGCGAACGAACCCGAGTTCATCCAGGCCGCCGAGGAAGTGCTCCTCACGCTTGACCCGGTCCTCAAGGCGAATCCGCAGTATGAACAGAACGCGATTCTCGAGCGCATCGTCGAGCCTGAGCGCGTTGTTATATTCCGCGTTCCGTGGGTGGACGACACGGGCAAGGTCCGCGTCAACCGCGGCTACCGCATCCAGCAGAACAGCGCGATCGGTCCCTACAAGGGAGGCTTGCGCTTCGACCCGTCGGTCAACCTCTCCGTCCTCAAGTTCCTCGCCTTCGAGCAGGTCTTCAAGAACTCGCTCACGACGCTCCCGATGGGCGGCGGCAAGGGCGGCTCGGACTTCAACCCGAAGCAGAGCCCCCACACCCCCGGCAAGCGCTGCAGCGACGCCGAGGTGATGCGCTTCTGCCAGAGCTTCATGACCGAGCTCTTCCGCCACATCGGCCCCGATACCGACGTCCCCGCCGGCGACATGAACGTCGGCGGCCGCGAAATCGGATATCTCTTCGGCCAGTACAAGCGCCTCGCGAACGAATTCACGGGCGTTCTCACGGGCAAGGCCCTCTCCTTCGGCGGTTCGCTGATCCGTCCCGAGGCGACCGGCTACGGCGACGTCTACTTCGCGGAGAACATGCTCGCCAAGCGCGGCGAGACCTTTGAGGGCAAGCGCTGCGTCATTTCCGGTTCGGGCAATGTCGCGAGCTTCGCGGCCGAAAAACTCATGCAGCTCGGAGCGAAGGTTCTCACCCTTTCCGACCGCTCTGGCGCGATCCTCTGCGAGAGTGGCATTACGGAGAAGATGCTCAAGGACATCATGTACCTCAAGAACGTGACGCGCGGCGAGCTCGCCGACTTCGCCAAGAAGACGAAGGCCGTCAAGTTCTTCAAGGGCGTCAACAGCTGGCAGCTCACCGACAAGATCGACGCAGCCTTCCCGTGCGCCCGCCAGAACGAGCTCAACGGCAAGGACGCCGCGTACCTCCTCAAGCACGGCTGCACCCTCGTCGGCGAAGGCGCGAACATGCCTTCGACCCCCGACGCGATCGACGCGTTCGTCAAGGCGAAGATCATGTACTCGCCCGGCAAGGCGTCGAACGCCGGCGGCGTCGCGACCTCGGGCCTCGAGATGTCGCAGAACTCCGAGCGCCTCTCCTGGAGCCGCGAGGAAGTCGACGCGAAGCTCAAGGGCATCATGAAGTCGATCCACGACAACGCGTGGGAGTCGGCCGCCAAGTACGGCAAGAAAGGCAACTACGTGGTCGGCGCGAACATCGCCGGCTTCACGAAGGTCGCCGACGCGATGGTCGCCCAGGGCGTTTGCTAAGCGGCGCCGCAGAGACAAGCGAAAAAGCAAGCGCCCGGCCATGCGGCTGGGCGCTTGCTTTTTCCCGCACACCCGCCTCTCTCAGCGTTTCAGGGTCTTCAGGGTAAGACCGGCGAGGTCCTTGCCCTTCTCGCGGATGATGAACGAGGCGACATAGGCAACGGCGACGCAGACGACAAGCCCGATGCCGCCGAGGAGGAACGGATGGAACTTGAGGCCGAAGACGTCGCAGTGGAGTATCTCGCAGCTGAAGCAGACGAAGTAGTTCGCCGCAAGGCCGAGGACCGCCGCCATGCCCTTGATGCGCGGCATGAAGACGCCCATGAAGAACAGCCCCGTCAAGCCCGCAGTCAGCATCGCGATGTACTTGTTGAAGTTGTCGAACAAGGCGCTCGACTCCATCCTCGCGAGCGTCAAGGCCGCCATGATGCCGATGATGCCGACGACATACGTGCACACCTGTCCGCACCTGATCTGCGCCTTGCCGGAGATCCCCGGATTGAAGCGCTTGACGAAGTCGGTTACGACGGCGGTCGACGCCGAGGAGAGGTTCGCCGAAAGCGTGGATATCGTCGCCGCGAAGACGGCCGCGATCACGAGCCCCGCGAGCCACGGCGGCATTTCAGTCGCCATGAAGATCGGCAGGACCGAATCGCCCTTCGGCATCGTCACGTCCATCGCCTCGGGGTGCGTGTGGTAGAACGCGAAGAGCGCCATGCCGATTCCGTAGAACACGACCTGCGCGAAGACGCTCATGCATCCGTTGAACCACAGCGAGCGCTTCGTCGCGTTCTCGTCGGGCGTAGCGATATAGCGCTGGATGACGCACTGGTCGCTCGTGTAGGAAGAGAGATTCGATATAAGCCCCTGCACCGCGACGACCCAGAAGACCGGTTGCGTCAGGATGAAGCGGAAATCCCACATGGTGTTCTTGTTGTAGGTGCTCGCGACATTCCAGAACGTCGAGAAGTGCTCGCCCGGCGCGCCCGTCTTCAGGATGAGCAGCACAAGCACCGACACCGCGCCGCCCATGAGGACGATGCCCTGGACGAAATCCGACCAGATGACTGCCTCGAGTCCTCCGAGCGAGCAGTAGATCATCGTGAGGATACCGCAGATGAGAATACACGCGTCAATGGATATTCCCGTAACGGCATTAAGCGCAATCGCGGGGAGCAGCGTCACGACCGCGACACGGCATACCATGAAGACGACGAACGCCGCGGAGCCGAAGAGCCGCACGCCGAGGTTGAAGCGCTTTTCGAGGTATTCGTATGCCGAGGTTATGCCGAGCCGGCAGAAGAACGGCAGGTAGTAGTAGATCGCGACAGGCGCCATGCCGATGATGAAGAACGCCATCACAAAATAGCGCCAGTCCTGGAGATACGCCTGCGTCGGTATTGCGATGAAGGTGATCGAAGAAAGCATCGTCGCGAAGATCGACATTCCGGCGACATACCACGGTATGCGGTTTCCGCCGCGGAAGTAGTCGTTCTCGTCCTTCTTCTTGAAGATGAAGAAGCACGCCATGCCGACCATCAAGAGCGCATAGACACCGACGACCGCCCACGCCATCGCGCCGAACTTGCCGGTCTTCCTGAAGCTTGCAACAGAAATTGCGTCCGTCCTTGTCGCCGGCGCGATTTCGCCGCCCGCGATAATAAGCGTGTACTGCTCGGGAGTTTTTCCCGGCTTGATGCCCGCCGCCGCGCCGCAGCGCGGCGAATCTGCCGCGGCGACTTCGCCATACTCGCACCACGCGTCGGTCACGCAGTTGTAGGCGAGGATTTTGCGCTGCCAGCCGAGCTTCACGGGGTCGGTTTCCTTCGAGCCGTTGATCGCGCGGTCGATCCACCCCTTCTCGCCGAAGCCGCCGATCATAAGCACGTGCTGGTGTCCGCTCGGCAGAAACGCCGCGCCTATCGTCGTCGTGTCTTCGGGAAGATCGCCGAGGCGCTTCCACGCGCCCTCCTCGTTGTCGCGGTTCATGTGGACCTTCGAAAGGACAAGCCCCCAGCCGTCGTGCAGCGGCTCTCTTGTCTCGGCGTCATAGCCGCCGTAGACGACGAGCAGCTTCTCCTTCTGGTCGCCGTTCTGAATGGCGGCGACCATCTGCGCACGCGGCGTAAGACATGGCATCGGAAACACGCGCCACGCGAAGTCGGCGCCCGTCTTGCCGAGATCGGCGACGAAAACATGATTGGACGCGACGACGTACACCGTCGAACCGTCCGCCGCCGCCGCGCCCATCGAGACCGGAGCGGGCAAGGGAAGCGGAAGCGGCGTGACGCGGACCGCGCCGTTTTCAATGACAAGCAGGAAGGCGTCGTCGAACACCTTCGTCCCGTCCGTTCCTCCCGCACAGAAAATCCCCTTCGGCGTCTCGCACGACACGCCCTCGGCGACGACGCGCGGCAGCTCGCCGACCTTCGACCACTTGCCGTCCAACTCTCGGGCATAGATGCCCGAGCGGTAAACCTTTTTCCCATCGACGAAATCGCTGCCGCCGGCAACCACAAAGCGCCCGTCGGGTAAAAAGCCAGCAAACGGCCGCGCGACTTTTGCAGGGGCTGTCTCGCCCGCCTTCCAGTCAACCTCGACGGGCGTAGCAAACGCAGCCGCCACGGCAACCGTGGCAACAGCAAGAAGAACATTCTTCATCAAACATGTCCCTTTCTTTTGAATTTCAATACTCTCTTCGCATTCTTGCCTGTAAGTTCTATTGGAAACAACAAAAACAACTTGTAAAAACAACATCCCCTTTCTCGCCGCGAAACTTCGCGGCGCACTTGAACCGGCGGGCGTGTTGCCCGCCGCAAAAGAAGTTGTTTCTATCAGTTGTTATGGTTGTTTCCATATAGCAAAGCTTATCCTCATTTACTTTCCCGTGTGCAGCGCGGGCGAACGATTTGTCACTTGAGCTGCGCCTTGATGTCGGCAAGCGGCACTGTCGTGAAGTTGATCGTCGCGTAGCCCGCGCCCTCGTATAGAATGCCGATGTCGCCGTTCGGGAGAATCGTCATGTCGGAATACGCAGCGCCCTTCGGCTCGATGCAGATTCCGTCGCTCCATGTATTGCCGTCGTCAGCCGACACGCGAAGATAGAGAAGCGCACGGCGGTTGGGGCTCTTGCAGTTCGAAAATAGAAGCGCCTTGCCGTAGCGCATGATCTGCGCGTTGCACTGGGGGTCCTCGAGCGTCGTGTCGTAGCGCGACTCCCAGGTCTTGCCGCGGTCCTTCGTGACGTGGATCTGCCGCCCGCCGCCGCGCCAGCGCGAGTTGATCATCCAAGAGCCGTCCGAAAGCTCCACGACCTTGCACTCGTCGCCGTTCTTGACGGGCTTGCCGAAGGGCTTCCACGTCTTGCCGTGGTCGTCAGACCCGAAGAGCGCGTTGCCGTCGTTCACGTGGACGATCGTGTGGAGAAGAGTGCCGTCCTTCGTCTGGATGCCCGAGCCGGACGTGATGAAGATAAACCCGCCTTCCCTGTCGCGCTTCCCGAACGGCCATTCCGGAAAGGCGATGTCCTTCGAGATGTCGCGGGGCTTCGACCATGTCCTGCCGTTGTCGGACGACTCCTGCACGTAGAACTGAAAGACGCCGTGCCTCTTCTTCGACTCCCAGACGTTGTAGAACAGGAATATCTTTTTCGCCTCCGCGTCGACTACGAGCGAGGGGTCAGACCCCGCCCAGTGCTCGTCCTCCGTCCACTTCCACTTCCACGTGAAGACAGGCTCCGTCCACGTAACGCCGCCGTCAGACGAGCGACGAACGGCGATGTTTATCGGCTTCGCGTGATTGAGGTCACCGCCACCCTCGTGCCGCGCGTCGCAAACCGCGACGAGGTCGCCGTTTGGCGCGGTGCAGAGCGCGGGAATCCTGTATACGGCGGTCTTTACGCCCTCGACGGCGTCGCCACCCTTGAAGAGGACCTGCTTGGAAGCCACGAGCGCATCAAGCGCGACGCACTCGGCTGGACGCGGCCCGACCTTCGTCTTCGCGCCCGACATCAGCTTGATGTTCTTGTTCTCGGTGTCGCCGCCTGTCGTGAGGGCGAAGCCGTTCTCGACCGCCTCGGCATCAACCGTCATGATCGGGTTGTGGTCTCCGGTGAACCGGCCGTTCTCGATCGCAATCCACTCGCCGGCGAGCGGCTTTGCGAAGAAATTCGTGAACCTCGCGCGACGAACCTGCCCGCGAGACTCCTCGGTGCGGCGGAAGTCCTCGACAAAGCTGTAGACGCCCTTGATGGCGTGGGCGCCTTTCGTCTGCAGCGTTGTGAAAGTCGCGATCTTGAACCATGCGCCGTCGCGGAAGAGATAGCCCGTGAACGCCGTCCTGTAGTCGCCGTCTTGGCGAGAGTGGATGGCGAAGCGGTATGTCTCGCCGATCTTCCAGTCAAACGGCAGCATGGACTTCCCGCCGGTGCCCTCGCCGCCAAAGCGGCTGATCGCAACGCCCTCGCCGGCATATAGGTTCTTCGTGCGGATCTTCTCGTCGACGTTGTCGGGCTTCGCCTTGAAGTCGAACGGATCGCCCGGATCCCACACGGAGAAGATCGCGACCTTCTTGTCGTCGTAGAGCTCCTGGATGCCGCAGTAGCCGCAGCTGAAGCAGATGGCCGCGAAGTAGCTCCCTGGGACGGACTTCTCGACCGTCACCTCGCCGTACATCCACTCGGCGTCGGGCGCGGAGTGCCGCATGTGGACAGAACGCGCCGCCGTGGGATGATTGACGGCCATGGCGCAGACCGCCGCGCAGAATGCAAAAAAGGAAATTGCCAGCTTCGTTTTCTTCATAGTCCCCTCTCTTTCAGTTTGGCAGCATTATACTAAATGCGAGCGTTGCAAGGCAACCGTTATTTACCGTGCCGTCGCCACGAAAGGCGCGCGCGGAATCGCCGAGAGGTCGAAGCGCGGCAAAAGCGCCGCGGGCGAAATCTCCTCGCCTTCTTCCGCCCAGCCGCAGGACGCCGCGAGGCGCCCTATTATCTGCCCGGGGCGAACGCCCGCCGCGCGGTACGCGGCGACACGTGTGTCGCCGTGGCGCTTCGCGAGGCGCTTGCCGTCAGGCCCGACCACAAGCGGCACATGGCAGTATGAAATCCCGCGCTCCGCGCCAAGTGCGCGAGAGACGAGAATCTGCGCGGGCGTCGCCGCGAGCAGATCGTCGCCTCGCACGACCTCCGTCACCCCCATCGCGATGTCGTCAACCGCGCAGGCAAGCGTGTAGCCCGCGCCGAACTCGTCGCGCGCAAGAGGAAAGTCGCCGAGCGTCGCCGAAACATCCTGCTCGAAGCGCCCGGCGAAGACGTCGTCGAACGCGACGCGCGAGCCGTCGGCTACGCGGAACCGCCAGCAGGGGGTACGATGAGTGAAGGAGTGCGGGAGTGGAGGAGTGCGGGAGTGGAGAAGTGTGGGAGTGGAGGAGTTGAGATAGGTATATGCCTCACTCCATGACGCGAATCTGCCGCGGCAGGTGCCGGGATAGAAAAGCTGCTCGCCCTCGTGCGGCGCAGACTGCGCCGCCTCGACGTCGCGGCGCGAGCAGACGCACGGATACGCGAGGCCGCGCGAGACAAGCGAGGAAAGCGCGTCGCGGTAAAGGTCTTTTCTTTCGGACTGCACGTACTCCTCGTCCCAGTCGAAACCGAGCCAGCGGAGATCGCGAACCGCGTCCGCCGCCGCGCCGGGCTTGTCCTTCGGATGGTCGAGATCCTCCATGCGGAAGACCATTTTCCCGCCGAGCGACCGCGCACGGAGCCATGCGATCAGAAAAGTGCGGACGTTCCCGAGATGGAGAGCCCCCGTCGGGCTTGGCGCAAGGCGGCCGACGTACTTCATTGCTCCTTCCAGTACTTGGTCCATTCGCCGACGAAGAGATTCATGTTGTCCTCGGTCTTGAACGCGGCCGCAGTCGCCTTGCGCATGTCCTTCGTCTTGATGAGCGTTTCCACGTAGTCGCGCTTCACGTCCTTGAACGGTGCAAAACGGACCTCGGGCGCGCCCTTCTCGAGAAAGACGACAATCGCAAGCGCAAGGCGGTACTTCAGCTGCCTCTCCCTGTCCGTCCCATCGTAGAATTCGTCATAGTCCATCGCCATCAGCGAGGGCAGCTGCTCTGCAAATGTCACGAGGTCCGTGGGGTCTACGAAATCAGGCCCGTCCGGCCCCTTTTCGAAATACTGGGCATACCCTTCGTTTAACCACGGCGACGCCGGGATCATGGAAGTCGCATAGGAGAGATACTGGTGGAACGCCTCGTGGCGGATCGTCTCGAGAAGCTTCTCGGAGCCGTCCGGCGGGAGATACGCGACAAGCTCGCGGCGCTTCGGGCTCCAGTACGCGGCGCTCCATTCCATGTCGCCGTGGTCGTTGGCCTCGAGCGCGTCGAGATACTCTTCGCGCGACGCGAAGATGCGCGCAACGCAGAGGACGTTCGAGCCGTCGATCGGCGAAGGCACCGTCGCGGCGTATGCGGCGCGCATGCGCTTCAGGTCGTTCGTGACCGAGACGGTGAAGGAACGGGCGCTGCCTATGTCGTCGAGTACGGTGAACTCGTCGCCGTCGGTGACTCGCCACGTGTCGTAGAGCGCGACAGAGTGCCGTGCATCGGCGCGGAGAAGCTCGCGCTCTCCGGGGAGCGGCGCCTTCTTCGCGCGGCGCGGATCACCCCCGGCCGGCGCTGCGCCCGGCGCGCGGCGTTCGTCGAGGCCAGGGCGCTCCTTGGCGAGGAACTCGTCCTCAAACGTCTTAAGCCGCTCCGCGAAGTCATCGCCGTCGGCAAGGGTCCACGCGGCGAACGACCAGCGCTCCGACTTTTCGGGCAGGTACGCGCAGACAATCGCAGATCCGTTGGTGCCCTGGTAGTAGCGCACGTCCTTGTAGCCGCGCGGCAACTGGTGCGGACGGGTGAATTCCGCAGCCGGGGGAACCGGCGAAAGCATGTCGACCGCCGAAAAGAGGGCGTCAAAGTCCTTCTTGCCGATCGGCACCGTGCCGGACGCGTAGTCCGAGCGCGTCACGGGCTTGTCCTTCGCTATCGGCGGAACGGCCTCGGCAAGCGACGCCACGAGGAACTCGCGGCCGTCGTCGTCGCACCACTGGCCGTCGACGGCGCGCGATATCCACAGGTCCGTCTTGTCGAAGCGGTCCTCAAGGCGATAGACGCCCTTCTCCTTCACGAGATACGCCTGCGCCTTCGGCATCTCCATCGGAGACGGGGTCGTAAAGAACAGACTCGCGGCGAGGAGTATCATGCAAGGTCGGCATTCAGCGGCTCTTTGCGAACGCGTCTATCGCGAAGTCGATGTCCTCCGCCGAGTGCGCGGCAGACATCTGCGTCCTGATCCTCGCCTTGCCCATCGGCACGACTGGGTAGAAGAACGCTGTCGCGTAGACGCCGTTTTTGTAGAGGTTTTCGCTCATCTTGACGGCGACAACCGCGTCGCCGAGCATGACGGGGACGATCGGGTGGTGGCCCGGAACGAGGTCGAAGCCGAGCTTCGCCATCCCCTCGCGGAAGCGTTTCGCGTTGGCGTTGAGCTGCGCCCTGAGCTCGGGGCGGGTCTTCACGAGCTCTATCGCCTTGATCGACGCGGCGGCGACAGGCGGAGGAACCGCGTTCGAGAAAAGATACGGCCTCGCCTTCTGGCGGAGGATGTCGACGATCTCCTGCCTCGCCGCGACATAGCCGCCGGACGCGCCGCCGAGGGCCTTGCCGAAAGTGCCGGTGATGATGTCGACCCTACCCGTAACGCCGCAGTCCTCGACGGAACCCGCGCCAGTCTCGCCGAGAACGCCGACCGCGTGCGAGTCGTCGACCATGACAAGCGCCTCGTACTTGTCCGCGAGATCGCATATCTCCTTGAGGGGGGCTATGATGCCGTCCATCGAGAAGACGCCGTCGGTGACGATGAGCTTGAAGCGCGCACCGGCCTCTGCCGCCGCCTGCAGCTGCTTTTCGAGGTCGGCCATGTCGCCGTTCGCGTATCGGAAGCGCTTCGCCTTGCAGAGACGGACGCCGTCGATGATCGAGGCGTGGTTGAGAGCGTCGGAGATGATCGCGTCGTCGGGCCCGAGAAGCGCCTCGAAGACGCCTCCGTTCGCGTCGAAGCAGGAACCGAAGAGAATGCAGTCGTCGGTCTTGGTGAAGTCCGCGACGACGCGCTCGAGCTGCTTGTGGAGCGAGTCCGTTCCGCAGATGAAGCGGACGGAGCCCATGCCGTAGCCGTACTTCGCGGTCGCCTCGCGCGACGCCTCGATTATCTCGGGGTGGTTCGCGAGCCCGAGATAGTTGTTCGCGCACATGTTGAGAAGCTTCGTGCCGTTCTCGAGGACGACGTTGGAGCCTTGGGGGGTCGCGATGATCTTCTCGTTCTTGTAGAGGCTCTTCGCCTTGAGGTCAGCTATCGTCTCCTGGAGATGCGCCTGGAACTTTCCGTACATTTTCGCCTTCCTTTCTTATTCCCAGTCGAGGATCACCTTGCCGGACTTGCCCGACATCATCGCCTCGAAGCCCTTTTCGTAGTCGGTGTACTTGAAGCGGTGGGTGATGACGGGCGAGATGTCGAGACCACCCTGGATCATCGCCCCCATCTTGTACCACGTCTCGAACATTTCCCGCCCGTAGATGCCCTTGATCTTGAGGCCCTTCCAGACGATGTGGTTCCAGTTGACCTTCGTGTCGGGCCCGTGGATGCCGAGGAGCGCGATCCTGCCGCCGGTGTTCATCGACTCGATCATCTGGTGGAGGCACGGACCCGCGCCCGACATCTCGAGACCGACGTCGAAGCCCTCGACCATGCCGAGCTCCTTCATCACGTCCTCGAGCTTCTCGTTCCTCGCGTTCACCGTGCGCGTCGCGCCGAGGCGCCTCGCGAGGTTGAGGCGGTAGTCGTTCACGTCGACTACGACGACGTTCCGCGCGCCGACGTACTTCGATATCCCCGCCGCCATGATGCCAATCGGGCCCGCGCCAGTAATCAGGACGTCTTCGCCGACCATGTTGAACGAAAGCGCCGTGTGCGTCGCGTTTCCGAACGGGTCGAAGATGGAGTAGAGCTCGTCGTCGATCGACGGATCGCAGTGCCACACGTTCGACTCGGGGATGCAGAGATACTCGGCGAAGGCACCGTCGCGGTTCACGCCGACGCCCTTCGTCTCGCGGCAGAGGTGGCGCTGCCCGGCGCGGCAGTTGCGGCAGTGGCCGCACACGATGTGCCCTTCGCCGCTCACGCGCTCGCCGACCTTCACGCTCTTGACGTTCGAGCCGACCTCCACGACCTCGCCGACATATTCGTGGCCGATGGTAAGCGGCGGCTTGATCTCCTCCTGCGCCCAGGAGTTCCACTCGTAGATGTGGACGTCGGTTCCGCAGATCGCAGTCTTCTTGATCTTGATGAGAACGTCGTTTATGCCCATCTCGGGCATCGGCTTCTCAACCAGTTCCACGCCCTTCTTCGGCGCGACCTTCGCTATGGCTTTCATCTTTCGGCGTCTCCAGTTTGGTGTTTTGCAGATCATGCGGCGCGGCGGCGTCACAGGCCGCCCATTATGAGCGAGCCGAACGTCGAGATCGGCGTCGTGTCGCGGTAGTTGTCGAGGACCTGCCGGACGTCCTTTATGATGCCCTGCACCTCGTCGTACATCGCCTGGTCCGTCGCGAGCTTTCCGAGAGTTCCCTCGCCGTTCTTGAGCTTCTCGGAGACCTCGTTCAGGTTTGCGAGGAGCTTGTTCGCGCCGGTCATTATCTCGGCGACGTCCTTGTCCATATTCTCTGGAAGCTTTATCTGCTCGCACGCCTTCTTGAACGACGCGACGGAGTCCTTGAGGTCGGCGTAGAGGTCTGCGTCGGGCGAAAGGAGCTTTCCGACAGTGCCCTCACCCGCCTTGATCCTCTCGGATATCTCAGCGGCGTTCGCGAGCATGCGCCTCGCGTCGGCGACGGCGTTGGTCGTCTCGGCGTAAATCGGGTCGTCCGGGGCGAGCAGCCGGCCGAGCATTCCCTCCCCCTGCTCGAGGCGCCTCGCGATCTCCTTTGCGGAGGAACTCACTGCCTCGACGTTCGTTATGATCGTGTTGACGCTCTCGCTGCTCGTGAGCGACTTAAGGTTCTTCGCGATGTCGGCCATGTCGCGCATCCAGTCGCTCGGCGTCTCGCCTACGAGCGTCTGCGCCGCGATGTCAACGATCTCGCCCTCGCCCTCTTCGAGCATAAGGAACTGCCCGCCGAGCATGGAGAGGCTGCACACCGAGATCCTGTAGCCCTCGCGCAGGACGACCGACTTGTCGACCTCGATCTTGACGACAAGGTTCGATGGCGTCACAAGGATGTCCTCCACGCCGCCGACCTTTGTGCCGCGGTACATGACGTTGTCGTGCTCCTTGAGGCCGCCGACGCCGTTGAATGCGATGTTCGCAATGACCTTCTGGCGACCCTTCAGGACGTCCACGCCCGAGATTATGATCGTGAAGTACACGAGGAGCGCGAGAACCGCGACCATGAACAGCCCCACGATCGCCTCTGAAAAAACGTCGTTGTTCCTTCTTCTTCTCATATCGTTTCGCCTTTCATCGCCGCGAGGAACTCCCTCACGTCTGGGTTTGTGGACTGCGTGAACTCGGCCGGCGTCGAGCACTCGACCACCCTGCCGCCTTTAAGCAGAAGTATCCGGTCGGCTATGTCAAGCGCGCCCTGCATGTCGTGCGTGACGACAATCGAGGTGATGCCAAGTTCCTTGTTCAGCTTCTTTATCAGCCGATTGATCGTAATAGACGTCACGGGGTCGAGCCCCGACGTCGGCTCGTCGTAGAGGACGATGTCGGACTCGCGCACGACGGCGCGGGCAAGACCGGCGCGCTTCTGCATTCCACCGGAGATTTCGGCAGGATACTTGTCGGCTGCCGCCGTGAGCTCGACCGCCCTGAGCGCATGCCTGACGCGCACCGCGATCTCGAGGTCTGAAAGCTTAGTGCACTCCTCAAGCGGCAGCGCGACATTCTCGGCGACGGTCATCCACGCGAGAAGCGCACCGCCCTGGAAGAGATAGCCGATGCGGTCGCGGATCTTCACGAGCTCGTCGTCGCCGCACGAGGATATGTCCACGCCGTCGACTATAACGCTGCCGGAAGTCGGGGTGAGGAGCCGGACGAGGTGCTTCAGCGTGACGGACTTGCCCGTCCCCGAAGGGCCGACGACGCAGAGAACCTCGCCCTTCTCGACGGAAAAGGTAACGCCGTTCAGGACGGGAACCCCGTTGAACTTCTTGACGACGTCTCTGAACTCGATCAGACTGCTCACTTCACGACTTTCAACTTATCTGTAGAACACCCTCGTTATCATATAGCCGAACATGAGGATGAGGAGGAAGTTGACGATGACGCTCCGCTGCGTGGCGCGGCCGACGCCCGTCGCGCCGAGGTTCGTGCCGAAGCCCTCCGCGATCGACACGGTGCCGATGAGGACGCCGAACACGCCGGCCTTGAGGAGCCCGACGAAAAGATCCTTGGTCTCGGCGATGGAGAGCGCGCTCGAGATGTACTGCTGGAAGAAGACGTTCAGCTGCGTCGAGCCGACGATGCCGCCGCCGAGCGTGCCGATCACGCTGCAGTAGAACGCGAGGATCGGCGACATGACGAGCAGGGCGAGAAGACGCGGGGCGGCGAGATACCGAATCGGCGAAATGGACATTATCTCAAGCGCCGCGATCTCGTCGTTGACCTTCATCGTGCCGATCTCAGCCGCAATCGCGGAGCCGACGCACGCGGCAAGGCTTATGCCGCACGCGAACGGCCCCATTTCCCTGAGAAGCGTCAGCATCACGGCCGCGCCGAGGTATATCTCCTGGTTGAAGCGCCTGAGCTCAAGCCCGACCTGGAGCGCGAGAATCATGCCGATGAAGAGCGAGACGACCGTTATGACGGGAAGCGTCCTTATTCCGACGACATAGAGCTGCGCGGCGAAGTCGACGCGTCCCGAACGCCTAAGCAGAACCGACGGGAACGCGGCGAACGACGACACGAGTATCCTCGCCGTCCAGCCGAGCGTGGAGAGGAACTGGAGCAGATGCCGCGAAAGCGCCTGCGTGCGAGAACGCGGCGCATCGTCCCACATCGGCTCTCTTACTATCGTCATTCGGTCTTGGCCGGCGCCTCGGGCGCGGCAGGAGCCTCGGGCGCGGCAGGAGCCGCCGGCTCGGCGGGCGTCTCGGCCTTGGGCGCCTCGGCCGCCGGCTTCTTTTCGGAATCCTTCGCGCCCTCGGCCTCAAGCTGCTTCTGGGCCGCGTCGGCGGCCTCGAAGAGCGAGCGTTCGGCGCGCTTCTCGTAGCGCTTCACGATTGCGAGCGTGGACTCGACGCGCGCCTTGGAAAGCTCGTCGTCGCCAACCGACCCCTTGAGGGCCTCGAGGGCCTCGATCGCCTTGTCGCGGTTTCCGGCCTGCGCGACGCAGCGCGCGGAGCCGAGCTTCGCCGTGAGCGCGAGGAACGACTTCTCGTTCGCCTCGGCGAACGCGTCGAAGGCCTTCTGCGCCTCGTCAAACCTGCCGAGGCCCTCAAGACACTGCGCCTTGCCGACCGCAACGACGTCGGCGAACCCGTCGGGGGCCTTGCCGTCGAGCGATTCGTAGATCTCGAGCGCGGAGTCGTAGTTGGCGGAATCGAAATAGCTCTTGGCGAGGCGGAGCCTGAGCACGCCCTCGGCCTTCGAGCCCTTGAACTTCGCGGCCGCGTCCTCGAGCTCCTCGGTCGTGTAGGCGCTGGAGACGGACTCCGCCGCCGCCGCGCGCCTGTCGCGGACGTACTTCCTCACGCCGTGGTACCCTGCCACCACGATGCCGGCCGCGAGGAGCCACGGGAGGATTGACTTGACTTCCTGGATGAACTGCTCTAGTTCTTCGTTCATTTGTTGTTGCCTTTCTCTTCGTATAGGTCCGCCCATTCGTTTAGGGCGCTTTCGTCCCTGTTTTCGGCGCGCAGGACTATGCGATTGTAGTCGAGCGCGTCGAGGAAGTCCCTGTTGTGCACGAACCGCGCCTTGCCCTTCTGGGGCTTCGCGGTGAGCCGCCTGCGGCTTTCCATCAGGAGAACCGCCGTGAAATATGTCGCCTTCGGTATCTTCAGGGCAGACATCATCGTCTGCATGATGCGCCGCCCCGCGCCGTCCTTCCCGTCCTCCTCGAGCATCGTCGTCATGAGGACCGCGGCGCGGAGCCCGTTGGAGACCTCGAACCCCTTCTCCGCCATCATCAGCTCGTACTTGTCCAGGGAGGCGAGGTACTTCCACGCGAGGCATTTCTTACCGCCGGCGCGGTCGATGTGCGCGGAGAGGTCCGGCAGGAGGTCGGCGAGAAGCCCCGTCTCCCACATGAGGCGGAACGCGTCCGCGCTCTTTCCGTAGGGGAAGAGGCGGAACACCTCCTCGCAAACCCGCGGCGTCGCGGCCGTCAGGATGCAGGAGTGGTATTTCTTCATCGCGGCAAGCGTCTTGCGCTCGATCGTGAAGCCGAGGCGCGACGCGAACTTGACGGCGCGCATCATGCGCACCGGGTCCTCCTGGAAGCGTATCTCCGGGTCGCCTATCGCGCGGATGATCTTCTTCTCGATGTCCTTCATGCCGCCGACCCAGTCGACGACGCTGAAGTCCTTGATGTTGTAGAAAAGCCCGTTCACCGTGAAGTCGCGGCGGTAGGCGTCGGTCTCGGGCGTGCCGAAGGTGTTGTCCTCGACAGGGCCCTCTGCGGCGTGCTCGATGATCTCGCCGACGGTCTGGGAGTTCTGGCGGAATGTCGCCGTCTCTATCACCTTGTCGCCGAACCTGACGTGCGCAAGGCGGAAGCGCCGCCCGATGAGGAAGCAGTTGCGAAACGCCCGCTTGACTTCGTTCGGCTTCGCGGAGGTCCCGACGTCGAAGTCCTTGGGCTTGCGGCCCATCAGCAGATCGCGAACCCCGCCGCCGACGAGATATGCCGTATAGCCCAGGCTGGAGAGGCGGTAGAGCACCTTCAAGGCGTCAGGATCGATGTTTTTCCGCGAAACACAGTGGTCCGCCCGCTTGTAGACGGTCGGCTTCCTTGTTTTCTTCTTCAAAAAATCGAACATTAGGGTATATTATACCATAATCGGGGCGAGTATGGGGGCGCGAAAAACGGCGCAATGGAATCGCGCCTGAGATTATGGTGCGGACGAAGTTGCGGAACAGGAGAATAGTTGGAGTTGGAGAGATGGAGCCGTGTAGAACATGTAGAACGTGTAGAAAACACAGAGCTGCGGCGAATTTGCCGCGGCTCTGAGCGAGATGCTGGCGCTGTGCATCAGTAGATGCAGAACATCATGCCGTTGGCCACGCCCTACTTTCGCATTATCGGCTATTATTCGACGCCGGGTCCGTTCGTAAATCCGAAGAAGAATGCCGCCGGCAGATTCTTCAATTCATCTGGAATCGTCACCGTGGCCGTTCCGCTTTCCACGTTGATGTCGGAGACCGTCACCTCGATTTCGCTGAACTCCTTCACCAAGAGATCTGTCTTGTATAGCAGCGTCAGCGTAGCCGTGGTTCCGCTCTCGGGCGGGATCATGCTGGCCGAAATCGCCAGGGTTCCGACCGCTGGATCGGGCGTGCCGAAGGTCAGAGGCTTGCTCGCGTCGTAGTCGGCATCTTCTTCGGCAAGGATCACGAACCCTTCTGCGGACTTCGCGCCGATATGGCCGGTCTCTGGGACGAGAACCGTCCACTGCGAGGGTTCCGTCACCTCGTCTCCGAATCCGAGGGCAAGGAAGGAACCGCCCTGCTGGTTGGCGGCCTCGAAGCCCTCCCACTTCGTCTCGACGTGGCAATGCTGCCCCAGCGTGCCGTTCGCGTCGTAGATATAGACGTCCGGCTTGCCGTTCTTGATCTTGGCCTCCGGCCACCAGTCGGCTCGGTCGAAGCGGATCGTGCCGCCGGGCGCGAGCGTGCCCTCGCCGACCGTGAACTCGAAGTCTGTGCCGGAGACGCGGACGCCCGCCAGGTCGAGCGTGACTTCGGCGGAGCAGTTGGTCAGGACGATGTATTCGCCCGTGTCGCCGTCGCCCGCCGGCTTGGGCATGAGCTCGAGGACGCGGAGGTTGCGCGAGACGTCGGTCGGCTCGACGAGCTTGAAGACTTCCACTCCGGCGGCGTCCTTGAAGAAGAGCGAACTGACGCTTCCGTCGAACGCCGCGTTGCCGACGAGCATTTCGTCGGTGAGATTCGCGAGGTTCGCCTCGACGTATGCCTTGCGGTCGGCGGCGACGATCAGGACGCCGTGCGCGTCGATGACGGTGCCGGGCGCCATCGTGTAGCTCACGGAGCCGGAGAGGACCCAGCCGCTCACGTCGACGGCGACGTCGTTGTCGTTGGTGATGACGAGCGCCGTCTGATTCGCCGCGTCGAAGAGCGTGGATCCGCCCTCGTTTACGTAGGTGTTCACGACCGCGAAGCCAGCGCGGAGGGTCTCGGTCGGCGCCTGCGATTCGGGGATGCCAGCGTTCTTGTCCCAGGCGTAGCCGATCGTCTTGGCCGTGTTGGTCTCGCTGTGCGTCACGAACAGGTGCGTGCGGCGCGGCTCGATGTAGTTGTCCCAGAGGTCGTCGAGGCCGTTCGGGGTGATTTCGTTGCCGTCGGCGTCCCAGTTGAAGCGTGGCGTGTTCTTCCAGACCCAGATTTCCGAATTGGCGTAGGTCTTACCCGAGGCGGACGACTGCTCCCAGTGCATCTGGTCGAGCCGGGCATCCTCCCATTCGGCGTCGGTCACCATCTGGACCCACTGCCAGAACGGCGTGTCCTCCTTGGCGGTGCCGGGCGCTTTAAGGACTTCGTCCATGAGCGTCCTGAGGCGCCGCAGATACATGCGTCGGAAACGGGCGTCCTGGTAGATCGCGTCGATCGCGCGGTTGCCGCGGCAGGTGGACGAACCGATGGCGCCGCCGATCACATCGCCGCCCTCGCTCTTGTGGGCCATGATGCGGTAGCCGCCGTAGAGCGGGTGCGCCTTGAACCAGTCCTCGTCGGCGAGCGGGCCGATCTGCCCGATCCCGTCGTCCTTGTAGAACTGGCCCCACGAGCTGTTGAGGTCGTAGGCGAGCGGCATCCAGGTGCCGGTGCCGTTCACGTCGTAGTAGGCGGAGATGTTGGCCCACGTGTCGTCGGTCTCGGTCGTGATGCGCGCGACGGCGAGGTAGTGGAGCCACGCGGGCAGGTCGAAGTGCTTCACGACCTTGCGCGAGAGCGCCGCGTTGTCAAGCGCGGAGTCGTCGTCGGTCTCGTTGACGGACGAGCCAGCCAGGTCGTTGCAGAGCGCCTTGAGGACGGTCTGCGAGGTGCTGTCGGTCTCGTGGCCGTCGTCCGGCGTCTTCTTTTCGGGCGTCCCGGTCGTGGCGTAGTTCGCGAACGTGCCGACGTTCTTGTAGGCGTAGCCCTCGGGGTCGAGGCCGTAGTAGTCCTCGATGAGCTCGTCCGTGAAGCGGTTCGAGTGGAACGCCATCTCGTAGAACGCGCCGTTGAGCTGCAGGCGCACCGGGTAGTCGAACGGCACGAGGCAGCCGGCGTCGCGGAACACCTGGAAGGAGAGCGCCTGGCGGATGTGCGCCGGGTCGGGGTATTCGGCGATGAAGGAGGTCTTGCGGATTTCTTCGACCGTCTGTCCCGTCACCGGGTCGGTGCAGGTGAGCGGCTGGCTCTTGTTGAACCTGAGGCCGTGCGACTTCTTCTTCCAACCACCCGACGTGTTGCCCCGGAGGTCGATGCGGACGTTGTCGTAGTAGAAGCCAGTCGAGCCGTCGTAGATGCCGACGCGCGCGTTGTATGGGACGAGCGTCTTGTTCTGCTTGTCGGCGTCGATGTCCATCTGCGCGACGCTGTTCGCGTCGGCGAAGAGGTGGAAGGTCTGCAGGTTCGCGGAGACCTGGTCCGCCGTCGGGGCGACGATCGTGCCGTAGTATTGGTAGGAGCCGTCGGGATCGCAGAAGGACGGGCTGCGCCACGTGCGGCCCTGCGCGTCCTCGATGACGGCGGCCCACCGCAGCAGATGGCCGGCGGCGGGCACGGCCGCGGCGGAAATCGTGTCGGCGTAGGTCTGGCCGGCGCCCTTCTTGTCGTAGGCCCCGGCCGCCATCGCAACGGCGTTCGTGACCTCGTCGCCGAAGTCGGCGCGGTAGATGAGCTTGACCGAGACGATCTGGTCGCCCTCCATGGCGGAAACCGGGTTCACGGCGAACGAGACGGCGTAGTCCTGCCCGTTCGTCGCCTGGGCGAAGGCGTTCCAGTCCACGAGCTTGTGCTTGACGCCGTAGAGCGGGCCGATGTTCGGGCCGTAGGGGATGGCGCCGGAAAGGTCACCGTTGTCGGCGCCCTGCGTCGGCGTATCGACGATGTAGCGCACCGTCGCGGCGCCGGCGGGTATCACAGTTTCGGACGTGACGCTCGTCTCGACATGCGCAGTTCCTGCGAACGAATACGATCCCGCTGCCTGGACCTCCGGCGAAACGAGCCACGAGAGCGTATGCTCTCCCGCGCCGTTGACTTCCACGGGCTCTCCGGCGGCGATTGCCACGCCATCGAGCGCGAGGGCAAGCGCCTCGTCGCTGCCAGTCGCCGTGAAGGTGACGGAAACAGCGCCTTCCGGCGTATTCAACGGCTGCGAGCCTTCGATCTTGTCCGGGCCGTCCCACGCGGCGATCTGCGTAATCTCATTATCTGTGAGTTCGCGCGCGAAGATCTGCGGGCGAACCTCCACGCCGGTGAACACGGCGGTGGCCGCACTTGGCGCAGTAGCAGCCGTGCCAGTACCAGTCCCTTCGGTATCGACCAACGCCGAGCCGTCGAGGAACACGGCGTAGCGCGCACCGGCAGAACGTCCGAGGATAAGCGCGACATGGTGCCATGCGCCGTCGAAGAGGCCTCCCGAAGCCGAGGCGACGGCATTCCCGCCGCGGTCCGCGACGAGCGCGCCGGACGAGTCGAGCCAAAGCGAAACAGACCCGGAATCGACGGAGTTCTCGCTTTGTGCGGCAAAAAGCGACACATAGCCGCCGGCCGCCGGCGCGGCGGATGCGGGGGCGAAGAACCAGAGGGACACCGAAACGCTCTCGGCGTTCTCGAGCTCGTTCGTCGTGGCGATGGTGACGATATAGTCGTCTTCTCCAGTGGCGGACGCCGCGTTCGCGAAGTCAAGCGCGCGCACACGCTCCACGTCGTTCGCGTCGCTCGCCGATGCACGTTCGACAACGGCTTCGTCGATCGTGTAGTTTCCGTCGGCAACGGACGCGATATCCTCGTCGTCAGCAAGCGGCTCCTTCCACGCAAGGGCTTCTTCTGAAGTCCAGGACTGCGAAGCCGAGAGAACGTCCGCAACCGATTCGACGATGGTCGTCTCGGTGTGCGTGTGCTGCTCGCTTGCGGGTCCTGCGGCAATGCTCTTTCCCTTCGCGAGGTCAACGGGGATGATGAACGTATCGACCACCTCGCCCGACTCGGACGCGGAATAGTCGACAAGGCGGACTATCGGATACTTCTTCGGGTTCACCTTGAACGGCACGACGACCATCGTGCCGCCGTTCGTTTCGTCAGGATACGCCTCCGGCGTCGTGCCGTCGGCGCCGTTTTCGTAGTCCTCGCTCGTCCAGAGGACGACGCGGGCGCCGGCCGCGACGGTCTGCGAAGGCAGGCGGTCGAACTTGCCGGCAACCGCCTCCTTGCCGCGGTTGAAGCGCTGCAGCTCGTAGTTCGCGAGGTCCACCGCCTGGTCGGACGTGTTCACGAGCTCGACCCAGCCGGACTTCTTTCCGTTCGGGTCGGGCGCATCGACAATATCGCCGTTGACAGTCATCCCCGGCTGCGGGCAGATTTCCGATATCCTCAGTTGCGCCGAGGCGGACATGGCCATCAAGGCCGCCAGTACGGGAAGAGCATATTTCATCGACACACCCTCCCCTTACCAGACCAGGAACATCGTTCCGCGGACAGCGCTGCTCTGCGGGCAGGTCAGGAACTCCGGGTCGGAAACCGTGGCGTTTTCGGCAAACGCCCAGTCATCCGAGACCGAGCCGTTCTTGACGCGGATTTCGTCGAGCGAGCCCTTGAAGCCGATGGCGCTGCCGCCGGCGGCGTCGTAGGAGTTGCCGAAGGAGAACGGGTCGCCCGTTCCGACGGGCAGGAGCCCCGTAAAGGTCGTCGACTGCGTCGAATCGCCCGACTTGTAGTTGGAATGCGTCGCACGCGCGCCTGCGACGTGGGCGTAGGTCGGGTTCGGGCTCGCGTTGAACGAGAACGACAGGTGCGTCCACGTGTCGCTCCAGGAGGTCTCGACGCCGCTGCCGGGCTCGACCTTGATGTACTGGTCGAAGCCGGCGCCGTTCAGCGTCGGGTTGCCGCGAACTTCGACGACGGGGGTCGTGGCGGAGACGCCGGAAACCGTCGAGACGTTCAGACCCGTCGCCTGGTCGCTCACGTTGCTGCGGTTGCCGAAAAGACGCTCGGCGTTCTGCGGCGCCCGCGTTTCGCTGTGCTTGGCCCAGAAGGAGACCGTCATGTTCGCGAGGCTGTCGAGGTAGTCCTCGAAGTCGTCGACCGCGATGCGCGCCTGGTTGCCGTCGGCCGCCTCGTCGACGAGGCGCGCGGCGCCGACCGCGCCGGTGACCTGGTTCGCGACGCCGGCGTCCGATCCGTTCGCGAGAACGCCGGTGCCGGAGAGCCCCTGAACGGTCGAGCCCGCGAAGGCGGGGCCGTCCTCGCCGAGGTGGAGAACCGCGACGTAGCCCGCCGTGCGCCAGAGCGCAGGCGCGAGGTTCGGCGCCGTCCAGCCCGCGTTGCCCGAGGCGAGCGTCAGCGTGGCGTCCTGCGCGAGCGAAGGCATCAGCACCCAGACGAGCGACTCGTCCGTCGCGCTCCACGTGTCTATTTCATAAGGCAGGAACGCGCCGTTCGCATCGAAGAACGCCATCTCGGCGGCGTCGGCGACCGTCCCGGCGGGGATGCGCACGAGCACCGGGAAATTCGCGATGGCGGACTTGTTCGCGTCGTAGCCCGCCACCTTGTAGACGATGGTCGAATCGAAGTCGGCGACGGCGGGCGGAAGCCAGTCCTCGATCGTCGCCGTCCCGGTCGTGCCGACGAGGTAGAGTCCGGCCGGATCGGGGACGAGGGACAGCGTCTTGTCGCCCGAGGCGAGATCAATCACGGCCTCGACGGGAACCGTCGCGGAGGCGACGCCCTCGGGGATCGTCACCGTGCGCACCATCTCGCGGAAGTTGTCGAACTCCGTCGCCGTGCCGGAGAGCGTGAAGGAAATCGTGACGGGGCCGCCCGGCACGCCGGTGTCGGAGGCGTTGCCGCGCGAAACCGTGAAGACGCCCGAGCCGCCGTTCTCGGACATCGCCGCCGGCGCCGTGATGTCGATCTCGCCGTTGAAGAACGTGCCGACACCCTCGCGCAGGACTGACTCCGAGCCCTTCCTGCCGAGGACCGCGAAGGAGTAGATCTTGTTCGCCGTGAGACCCGTCGGCGTGCAGGTGTAGAACGTGTCGGGGTCGCCGTCCACGCCCGTCGCGTTGTCGAGTGCGTTCGTGACGGCGTTGCCGCTGCGGTCGGTGAAGACGGCGTAGAGATCGCAGTCCTCGCCTTCGTCCATGTTCGCGTGGAACACGAACTGGTTGTTCGACTTCGTGACGAACGGCACGGAGTTGAAGACGGGGGCTCCTTCAACCGGCGGGTGGCCCGGCAGCAGCGAGAGGAAGATCTTGCCCTTGTGGTTGCCGTCATTCGGGTTGATCGCGTAAACGGCAGGGTCGGACAGGTCGTAGTCCGCCGGATCGACGCCCGCCGGGTCGTTGCCCGAGGCGAGCGACCCGATGCCCAGGCCGCACGCCGTCATGGCGTTCGTCCAGCCGTCGAAGTAGTCGATGTAGACGTAGTTCGTCACGCAGGCCGAGGCGGCGCTCGTCCAGAACGTGTTCTTGACGAAGCCCGATGTCGGCGCCGGGCCGTACCACTCGACGGTGTGCAGCTTGTCGCAGCGCTCGAAGACGCCCTTGGTGTTGTCCATGCTGTCGACGCCCGACCCCTGTACACCGAACGAGGTCAGCTTCGGGCCGATCACGACCTTCGTGATGTCCACGTCCATGTAGAACGCGGCCGACTGGAGCGTCTCGACGCCGCGCAGCTCGATTTCGCCGGAGAGCTTCATCGGCGTGGTGCCGTCCCATTTGGAGTGGTGGGCGAACGCGCCCGTTTGGACGGTCTTCACCGACGGCGGCAGCGACGGCGTGAAGGAGAGGTTGCCGAACGTCGAGTTGAACGCGCTCGCGCCGATGTACTCAAGCTTGTTGCCGAGCGTGAAGCCCGTGAAGCCCGTCGCGTAGCCGAACGCCGCGTCGCCGATGTTCGTGACGGACGTGAGGGAGAGCGTCCCCGACACGGCCTTGTTGTTGTAGAACGCCCAGGGGGCGACCTCGACGATCGTCCACTCGTTGTCCTCGCCGTCCACGATGGGCTGCGTGAGGTCGAACGAGCCGCTGTAGGTCTGGCTGTTGTTGGGCAGCGCGTTCGAACGCGTGTTGCCAGTCCGGCCGAGCATGAGCGTCCGGTCGGCGGTACTCTTCACGGTCATGTTGAGCGTGTGGGTGCCGTCGGTCATCGTGACGTCGCCCGATGTGCCGGACAGCGTCCAGTCCGCCTGCGCGGCGAACGCGAACAGCAACGAGGCGAGCGCGCTAAGTGCGCATTTCCACCCCGTGATTATGTCAATGTATCTCTTCATGAACTACATCCTTAGTTTATTTTAAATTTGACCATAGAAATCAACGAAGTTTCAAGACGAAGTTGCCGCGACGGATGACGACGGAGCCTCCGCCCCCAGATGAACTGTCCTCGACAGATGCGCCCAGCCCCGCGAGAGCCGCGGCGGAATAGGTGCCAGACTTGAGCTTGTTCGTAACAGCGCCGGAATCCGTCACCCAGTAGAATTCCCTGAGTGTGAGCGCATGGCCCTCAAGATCGAGAAACGCCGTGTCGTCGGCGAGCGTGACGGACTCGGCGCGGAAATCCGCGTTCACCGCCGCGCGTCCGTAGTTCGCGATCTCGTAGTGCGCTTTCTTGTAGTCCCTGAGGCTGTCGCCGCCGTAGCCGAGAGAGACCATTTCCGTCGTGTTGGTGTTGACGGGCGATTTGTTCTTGATTCTGCTCGTGATGTACCCCGCGTTCACCGGATCCATCGCAATGCGGATGATGCCGCCCTTCTCGCCGTCCGCGGCCGTTTCGAGATAGACCGTACCAGCTGAGGCGTCGCAGACAGCATTCGTTCCGCCCTTCCACCAGCTGCCGCCGCCCGCCTCGATGCGCCCCGCGAAATCCGAGAAGTCCGCGCCGGGTGCCGTGAGGCGGACGGCAATGCGCCCGCCCGCGCCCGCCCGGTCGTCGTAGTTGCCGCCATTGGCCCGCATCGTCCCGGCGCCGACGAGCCGGCCGGCCGTGACGTTGATGGCGCCGCCGACGCCGCCGGTCCGGCCGCCGTTGTTGGCCCTCGCTTCGGGAAGTCCGCTCGCGAGCGCGGTGCCGTCGAGCCGGAGCGTGCCGTCCACCCGGCATGCGATCGCGCCGCCTCCGGTCCGATTCCCTTCGGCGGTGCAGCCGGGGAGCCGCGGGTCGAAGACGGAGTCGTAGGCGCGGGAAAGGGGCGCGCCGGACTCGTCGCGCCCGACGTAGAACGCGCGGCCGCCATGTGCGGTGGCGCCGAGCATGCCGCTCGTCGCGCCAAGCGACTCCTTGACGAAACCGCAGTCAGTCGCACGCAGCCAGCTATCTGATGTAACGGTCAGGTCGCCGCGAACCTCGAAGGAGCAGACTGGGAAAATCGCGAGCGTATCCGAATTGTCGACGTTGCCGGTCAGCGGATGGAAGCCGATGGCGGCGTTGTTCGAGACGGCGACGCTGCCCGAGAAGACGAAATTCGTCCAGGGGACGAACATCCAGCGGTCCGCGATCGTCTGGTCGCCGGCACCGATGTTGAGCGCACCGCCCTCGTAGCGCAGGCCGCCGAGCGCCTCCGGGTCCGTCTCCATCCCGTAGCAGCTCGCGAGACCTCCGGGAAGCGTGAGCGTCGTTCCTACCGGGACACGCAAAAAGCCGCGGTGTCCGAACTCGATGGCGTCGAACGTCCAGTTGCCCTCGTCCGTGACCGACGGGCAGCGCCAGAAAGTCGGATATTGCCCGAGTTCAGGGCCGTTCGCATTGGCCTGCTGTGCAATCACGAGAAGTCCGTTCGGGCGCGTCGCGTCGCGGAAGACGACCGTGCCGGAACCGCCGCCGTAGCGGGCGACCCAGTTGTCGGTGGGCGAGCCCATCCAGTAGCCCTCGGCGGAAATGGCGTCGAAGGTCGAACGGTCAACCGGGACGCGCGTGACGATCGCAACGCGCCCGCCCGTTCCCTTGTAGTTGCTGTCAACTGTGACTTGGTAGTCAGTATCAAAACTAATCCCTTCCTCCCTGAGTCCAGTCCCCATGGCAGTGATGCGTCCGGTCCCGGAAAGCGTGTCGGCCCTGAGGAACACCGACCCCCCCGCGCCCAAAGCGCCGCCGTAATCGCCATTTTTGGTGAAACCGGAACTGGCATCCCAGGCATCTGAACGAATCGTTCCATCAACCACGGCCGCGCCGGACACTTCAATATAAATCGCGCCGCCCCCCTTGCCGTTCGCCTTATTGGAGGCGTTGGCGTGGAATGGCATGCCGATGTGAACCGGTTCGCGCGGGTCGCCGTAGCAGGGCGGGGAGTCCGCGTTCATCCGGCCGCCGTGGGAGCAGCCGGGAACACGCGAGCCATTGACGGTCACATAGTAGCCCTTGCCGCGCGCGTCAATCACGCCGCCCGCGCCGACGTGCAGCGAGCCGGCCGAGATGCAGATGCGGTAGGTCTCGTTGGCCTTCAGATCGCCCAGCCAGTCCCAGTTCGCATCGTGATAGGTCGCCATTGTGCGCGACTGCGGATGTGTGAGGGAGCCTCCGTCGACGACCATCGCGCCCGTGACGGTCAGGCACTCGAAATCGCCCTTCCCGGGGAATGTCGTGCACAGCGTGTTTGTGCCGGTAAAGGTGGAGAACTGCGTCCAGGACGCGACCGTGTGCGAGGCGGCGGCGTCCCATTCACAGGCGGCGTTCGAGAGCTGTCCGTCGAAGACGACATGCTCGTCGGAGTGCGGCGCGTGGCCGAGCGACCAGTTGGCGTCAACCGAGGCGAGGCCATCGGCGGCCGCCTTCCATGCATTGACCGCGCCGTTGACGATCGTCAGCGTCGCAGAGCCCGCCGAAGACGAAATCCCGTAGAGTCCGGACGCGAGCGTAAGCGTCACCGTCGCGTCGGCGGTCACGGCGCTGTCGAGAAGCGGCACGACCGCGACGTCAACCGAAGCCGCGCCGTCGGGAATCGTCACGACATGCGGAACGGATTCGTAGGTCTGCCCTTCGGCGGCGGTGCCGTCGAGCGTGAACGCCACGACGAGATCGTTCGCGGTGTCGGCGCGCGTGATGCGGAACGCCCCCGGCACAAGCCCGGCCTCGTTCGCGTCGGACACCTTCGAGACAGAGAGATCGCCGGTGTAGAGCGCCGTGGCGCCGGAAGCGGAAGACGTCAGCCTGTCTGCGGATTCCGCGACAACCGTGTACGTGTAGGTCGTGTCGTCCGCAAGACGTGAAATAATCCCCGAATACGTCTTCGGCAGCGAAGCGTCCGCACTGGTCATTGGGAATGCGTTTGCGCCGATGACGCACGAAATGGCGACAGCGTCGACATCAGACACGACGACAGACACGGTAAACGATCCGTCCGCGTTTCTCGCAGCCGTCGGCGTCGCAAGGTTCGGCGCACCGGTAAGCTGGGCCGCGCCGTACTCAAGGAACGCGGCATTCGCCATCGAATCGTATTCGGCCTTCTGCCAGTCGTCTGAAGTCGCGACGCCGCGCAGCCGCACTTCGTCGATGACTCCCTTCCAGCTTCTGTCGCCTTCAGCTCCGTTGTATCCGTCCGTGTCGTTGCCGAAAACCCAGTACATGTCGTTGTCGGTAGCCTTGCTGAAGTGCGAACCCGCGCCGCCAATTAGTGCGCCGTCCTGATAGACGCTGGCCGAGCTCCCGTCGAACACGAACACGAGATATGACCACGTGTTCTTGAGCGTGGAGACGGAAACGCTGTTGGCGTCGTCATTGCCGTTGTTGCCGCCGCGTAGGTCAAGCGCGTCCTTGGCATTCCGCATCTCGATGGCGATGCAGCCGTTAGTGGAACCTGACGCATCACGCTTGTAGAACAGGTGGTCGTAGTAGTAGTCCTGGTTCTTGTGCCAGAACCAGCCGGAGATCGTGAATACGCCGTTGAACTTCGTGCAGTCTTGCGAGCCATCGACATAGATGCCGCCAATCTTGTTCTTTGCATCGGACGAATCGGAAATCTGCCGTCCGCCGCCTACCTTTCCGGCGACGCCGAGCGTAGTCGGCGTGTTTGCGCCGTCAAGCGCCGAGCCGTTCGCAGTCGAGTTCGCGGAAGTTCCGCCCGCTCCCGCTTCGCCGAGATGCCAGACTCCGGCGTAGTCTGCGCTCCACGGATTTTCCGCGTTCATGGCCTTGCCAGACGACCCGGAACCCCAGAACATCGCGAACTGCGTCCCGTTCGTCATCTCCGGCAGCCGCACCCAGACGAGCGACTCGCCGAACGCGTCCCACGTGTCGATCTCGTAGGCGAGACCGTTGCCCTGCATGTCGGTGAAGCCGATGTCGATGTCGGCGAGATCGGTTGCCGCCGCGTTCTTCACGTCTCTATAGAAGAAGCCGCCGATGCCGGTGCCGGCCGTCTCGTCGCGCTCCGCGATGCGCACGAGGACGGGAAAGTTCTCAAGCGTCGACTGCCCTGCGTAGCCGTCTACCGTCAGCACGGCTCCCTTTGCGAATTCAGCGCTCTGCGGACGCGGCAACGCGGCATCTGCCGTCGCCGCGAACGCAAGCGACAGTACCACAAGAATGCAGCGTTTCCTCATATGTCCAGCCCCCAACACTCGACAAAACTACAAATGTACTTTTACCGTTTCGGCATTGTACCACTTGTGAGACAAAACTGTCAAGCCTGTCTGCTCAGCTCAGCGCTGGCGGCGGAAAAGGTAGATGCCGACGGCGAGGAACACGAGATGCGGCAGAACCGCTGCGAGGATAGGCGGGATCCAGCCGATGTCCGAGCAGACCATGCAGCCCATTACAAGGCCGTAGAACGCGAAGAACATTGCGAGCGCACCGACAATGCCCTTGAACACGCTCTGCCGCCCCGAGGCAATGCCGGCGGGGATGGCGAAAAGCGTGATCACGAGGCAGGCGAGGGGCGCCGTGATCTGGGCCCATGTGTCGTAGCTGTACTTCCTGCGCATCTTCTCGGAGAGGTCGGGGTGGTGCCTCATGTATCTCAGCCGGTCCGCGACCGAGTTGTAGGCCCAGTCCCTGTTCTGCATGATGAAGTCCCCCGGACGCTCCCCGAACTGCGGGAACGACCTCGTTGAAAGCGCGTCGAGCTCGGGCGTCGGCGAGGCGACCTCGCGGCCGGACGCGTCATAGTGCTGCACAGTCACGCCCGTCATCCACCACTCGCCGTCGAGGTAGTCGGCGCGATCCGCGGAGACGTTCATGAGCCGGGCGCCGTTCGGCCTGTCTATCGTGACGCGCACGTCCTTGAGGTGCTCGCCGTACGCGTCGAGCATCACGTCTATCGACCATGTCCTGTCGGCCTTGGCGTTTCGGAAGACGATGTTGTCGGCACGCGCCGCCTTCGCGACCTCGAACCTCTCGTTGCGGAGCTGCTTCGCCCACTGCGCGACCCGCGGCACGTACCACTCGTCGACCCACGCGACGAAGCAGGCCATCGCGAGGGCGACGGCGAGGAGCGGCTTCACTATCGTGAAGAAGCTGATGCCGTTCGCGCGCATCGCGACGATCTCGGAGTGGCGGCAGAACGTCCACATCGTGTAGAGCGTCGCGAGCATGAGCGCCGCAGGCGCGAGATACTGGAAGAACGGCGCGAGGTAGGCGCAGAAGTACTTGACGACGGTCAGGGCCGGCGGCTTTGCGTCTGCAATGCGCGAAAACGATCCCGAGAGCTCGAAGAGGACATAGATAGAGACGAACCCGCACAGACAGTAGAAGAGCGGGACGAGGAACTCCCTGAAGACGTATCGCGTCAGTATTCGCATGTCGGTAAATTATACCACAATCCGGCGTTCCCGTGTGCGCCACGAAAGAAAAGGGCGCGGCAGATGTGCCGCGCCCTTCCCTGTGCATCTATACGCAAACGTTACTTCGCGATGACGCGGACCATCTCGAGGACCTTGTTCGAGTAGCCCCACTCGTTGTCGTACCACGAGCAGACCTTGACGAACGTCGGGTCGAGCTGGATGCCGGCCTTGACGTCGAAGATCGACGTGCGGGCGTCGCCGCGGAAGTCGGTCGAGACGACGGCCTCGTCGGTGTAGCCGAGGATGCCCTTGAGCTCGCCCTCGCTGGCCTTCTTCATCGCCGCGCAGATGTCCTCGTACGTAGCCGCCTTCTCGAGCTCGACCGTGAGGTCGACGAACGAGACGTCGGACGTGGGAACGCGGACGGACATGCCGGTGAGCTTGCCGTTGAGCGCCGGGAGAACCTTGCCGACGGCCTTCGCCGCGCCCGTCGAGGACGGGATCATGTTCTCGAGGATGCCGCGGCCGCCGCGCCAGTCCTTCTTGGACGGGCCGTCGACGGTCTTCTGCGTCGCGGTGGCGGCGTGGATCGTCGTCATGAGGCCGCGCTTGATGCCGAAGGTGTCGTTGAGGACCTTGGAGATCGGCGCGAGGCAGTTCGTCGTGCAGGAGGCGTTGGAGATGATGTCCTGGCCGGCGTACGTCTTGTCGTTGACGCCGTAGACGAACATCGGGGTCGCGTCCTTGGAGGGGGCGGACATGATGACCTTCTTGGCGCCGGCGGTGATGTGCGCGCGGGCCTTCTCGTCCGTGAGGAAGAGGCCGGTGGACTCGACGACGACTTCAGCGCCGACTTCGTTCCACTTGAGGGCCGCGGGGTCCTTCTCGGCGGTGAGGCGGATCGCCTTGCCGTCGACGGTCATCGTCGTGCCGTCGACCTTGATGTCGTGGTCGAACTTGCCGTGGACCGAGTCGTACTTGAGCATGTACGCGAGGTAGTCGGGGTCGAGGAGGTCGTTGATGCCGACGATCTCGATGTCCTTCGCGAAGTTCTCGACCGCCGCGCGGAACACCATGCGTCCGATGCGGCCGAATCCGTTGATGCCAACTTTGATTGCCATTTTTTTGTTTCCTTTTGTTTGGTTTAGTTGATTTCGTTGTTAAGAATGCCACGCCAGCCCATAGCGCGCTGAGCCGTCAGGCGAGGCTCGCGACGGGCCGACGCCCCACTTCACGCCTTGACGACCTTGCCCGCCTTGATGCAGCGGGCGCAGACTGTCATGCGCTTCGTGTTGCCCTTGCCGTCCGTCGCGCGGACGGTCTGGAGGTTCGGAAGGAAGCGGCGCTTCGTGATGCCGGTCGTGTGGAGACCGATGCCGCCCTTGTACTTCGGCGAACCCTTGCGGACGACGACATTGCCGACCGAAGGCCCCTTGCCGCAGATTTCACAGACTCTTGACATTTTCGTGTTCCTTTCGTCTGGGGGTTAGTTGGACTCGCCGGGCTGCCACTCGACGTTGGCGAAGGCGTTGTCGAACGCGGCGGAAAGACCGCCGAGCGACTCGCTGCCGGCCGTCTTGGTGGAGCCGGTCGCGGGAGTCTCGCCCGCGGCCTCCGCCTCGAGGGCCTTGACTTCGTCCTCGGTCATCGACATCGCGCGGATGGAGAGCCCTATGCGGCGCTCTGCGCGGTCGACCTTGACAACCCTGGCCTCGACCTCCTGGCCGACGTCGAGAGCGTCCTTGACCTTCTCGACGCGCTGGTCGGAGATCTGGGAGATGTGGACGAGACCGTCAACGCCGTCCTCGAGCTCGACGAACGCGCCGAACGAGGCGACCTTGGAGACCTTGCCCTTGACGACCATGCCGACCGGGTACTTGGTGGCGATTTCCGTCCACGGATCGGTCTGGGCCTGCTTGAGGCCGAGGGAGATGCGCTGCTCCTTCGGGTTGACGTCGAGAACGACCGCCTCGACTTCCTGGCCCTTCTGGAGGCACTCCGACGGATGGTTGATCTTCCTCGTCCAGCTCATGTCGCTGACGTGGATCATGCCGTCGATGCCCTCCTCGAGCTCGACGAACGCGCCGTAGGCCGTGAAGTTGCGGACCTTGCCCTTGACCTTCGAGCCGACCGGGAAGCGGTCCTGGACCGTATCCCAGGGGTTGTCCTGCGTCTGGCGGATGCCGAGGGCGATCTTCTGGTTCTCGACGTCGATCGAGAGAACGACGACCTGGACCTCGTCGCCGACGGAGAGCATGTCGCTCGCGCGGGCGACGCGCTTCGTCCAGCTGAACTCGGAGATGTGGACGAGACCTTCGATGCCGGGGGCGATCTCGACGAACGCGCCGTAGGCGGCGAGGTTGACGACCTTGCCCATGACGCGCGCTCCGACCGGGAACTGGTCCTGAATCGCGTCCCACGGATTGGGCATCGTCTGCTTGAGGCCGAGCGACACGCGCTCGCGCTCGCGGTCCACGTCGAGGACCATGACGTCGAGCTCCTGGCCGACCTTGATGAGCTCGCTCGGGTGCTTGACGCGGGCCCAGCTCATGTCGGTGATGTGGAGGAGTCCGTCGATGGCGTCCTCGATCGAGACGAACGCGCCGAAGTCGGTGATGTTCTTCACGCGGCCCTTGCGGATCTCGCCCTTCTGGAGCGAGGCGAGGAGCTCGGCCTTCTTCTCGGCCTGCACGCCCTCGATGAGCTCGCGGCGCGAGACGATGAGGTTGCGGCGCTCGTTTGAAATCTTGATGACCTTGAAGTCGTAGGTCTGCCCGACGTAGGGCTCGAGGTCCTTGACCGGGGTGACTTCGATCTGGCTGCCGGGGAGGAACGCCTCCACGTCGTCGATCTGGACGAGGAGACCGCCGCGGACGGCGCTCTTGATCGTGCCCGTGACGACGCATCCCTCGACATAGCGCTCGAGGATCTTCTCCCAGCGGATCTTCTCGTCAGCGGCGCGCTTGGAGAGGACGACCATGCCGGTCTTGTCGTTCTCGAGCTCGCGGAGCATGACCGTGACCTTGTCGCCGGGCTTGACTTCGGCGCCTTCGCCGAATTCGGAGATGTCGATCGAACCCTCGGACTTGTAGCCGATGTCGATAAAGACGTCGTCGCCCTTGATTGCGCTTACGGTGCCTTCAACGAGGCTGCCGTTCTTGAACTTCGACTCCTGCCCTGCCTGGGCGAGAAGCTCCGCCATCGCGGCGGACTTTTCTCCCTTGGGAGTCGGCTTTCTGATTGCCATTTGTGCTTTTCTTTAGTTTGTTCGTGTGCGCGGTTTTCAGCCGCGTCCGCCCCGTTTTTGGGCGCGGAGCCATATAGTATATCAAAAATGCCCGTCGGAATGCAATCAGGGGGGAGAAAAGACGTCGGAGGAAGGAGCCCGGCCGATCACTCGTCGGCGGCAACCGGGCGGCGCAGGCGCTTCACCTCCGAATGCGCATGCTTGTCGGCGAGCATCTTCTGCTTCTGGCGGCGGCTGCGGCGGCGCTTCTGGCGGCGGATCTTCTCCGCCGCCTGCCGCGCGGCGGACTTGCGGCCGCGCTCGCGCTCGAGGATGAGCTCCGCGAGCATGCGGCGCGCTAGCCAGCGGTTCGTCTCGCGGCTCCTCGTCTCGCCGCAGCGCACGGAAAGCGCGCTCGGCTCATGCGAGAGCCGCACTACGTTCGACGTCTTGTTCGTCTTCTGCCCTCCCGGGCCCCCGCCGAGGATGAAGCTCTCTTCGAGATCCTCCTCGAAGACCGACGCCTCCTCCATGAGGGCGCGTATCTGCGCGATCGTCTCGGGCGAAATCACTCGCCGCCCCCGTTCTCCAGCATCCGCGCCTTGCGCTTGGCGCGCCACGCGCGGGAGCGGACCACCATGCGCTTCACGGCGAAGTAGGCGATGGGCGTGATGACTATCGCCAGGAGAAAGCCCCCGAGGAAGAACGAGGCCATCACCTCCGCACCGAGCCTCCTCACCGCCGCCCATGTCCACTCGGTGTTGGCGAGCTTCGAATAGGTGAGGGAGCCTCCGAACAGCAGCCTGTTCACGACGAACGTCTGCGCAGGGTATATGAAGAATATCGAGACGGGATTCGTGATGAAGGTGCCGAGCGTCGCGCCTATCTTGCTGACGCGCATCATCATCGCGAGCGGAATCGAGATTATGAGCTGAAGGCCGAAGGGAACGGCGCAGCCGACGAATACGCCAAGCGCCCACCCGGCGGCGATGTCCTCCGGCGGAAGAGGGTCGTGGACCATCTTCTCCCTGAGTCGCCGGAAATAGGCGCGCACGTCCATCGTCAGACCGTGTGCACGAAGAGCCCCGAACGGAGTTTCGGCTCGAACCAGGTGGACTTCGGGGGCATTATCGCCCCGGCGTCCGCTATCGCCATCATCTCCTCGACGGTGACGGGCTCCATCGCGAACGCGACGGCGTTTTCGCCCGAGTCGACCTTCGCGGCAAGCGCCGCGTCGCCGCGTATCCCGCCCATGAAGGAAATCCTCTTGTCTGTTCGCGGGTCGCCGATTCCGAGGACCGGCGCGAGCAGATTGTCCTGCAGATAGCTCACGTCGAGCGACGAGACGACGTCGGCCCCGGCGGGGACGTCCCACGAAAGATCGAACCACTTCCCGCGGAAGTACATGCGGCAGTTGCGCGACCCCCTCTGCCCGATCGCGAAGTTCTCGCTGACGCGCGACATGAACTCGTAGTCGGAAAGGCCGTTTAGATCCGCGACAAGCCGGTTGTACGCGAGGATCTTGAGCTGGCTGGCGGGGAAAGCGACGGCGAGGAAGTACCTGCTCTCGCCCTCGAAGCCGCGCTCCTTCGCGTAGCGCGACGCCGCTGCGCTGCGGTGGTGGCCGTCGGCGATGTAGGCGACGGGGATGCGCGCGAAGAGCTCCTGCAGCTCGTCGGCCATGCAGGACGAGGCCGGTGCGATCTCCCAGACCGTGTGGCCTATGCCGTCGTCCGCGACGAAGTCGTAGAGAGGCTCGTTCCTGCATGCGGCGGCGACGATCTCGTCTATGGCCCTGTCGTCGCGGTAGGTGAGGAACGCCGGGCCCGTGTGCGCCTGCAGCGTCTCGATGTGGCGCGTGCGGTCGTCCTCCTTGTCCTTCCTCGTCTTCTCGTGCTGCTTGAGGACGCCGGCGAGGTAGTCCTGGGTGTCGAAGGTGGCGACTATGCCCGTCTGGCTGTGAGAGCCCATCGTCTGGCGGTAGGCGTAGAACTTCGGCTCCGCGTCGCGCACGAGAGTGCCGTCCGCGACGAGCGCGTCAAGCGCCTTCTTCGCCTGGGCGTACGCCTCGGGCGAGGAGCAGTCGGTCCCGTCCGGAAGGTCTATCTCGGGGCGGGAGACGTGGAGAAAGCTCTTGGGGTTGCCGGCGGCGAGGGCCTTGGCCTCGGCCGTGTCGACCACATCATAAGGAACGGACGCGACAAGCGCCGCGTCCCCCCGGTTCGGCCTCACGGCCGCGAATGGATGTATGTTCATCTTTTCTCAGAAGCCGACGTTGAGGATCGGCATGAACTGGAACTCAGCGTCGCGGATTATGTTGACAAGCCCGAGCTGGAAGCCGTACATCGTCTCGCTGCGGTTGATGAGGCCGATCTGCAGGCCCTGCGAGTCGCCGGAGACGTTGATCAGTCCGAACTGCACGCCGCGGTGGCTCATCGACTCGTTCCAGAGGCCGACCTGGATGCCGAAGAGGTCGCCGCGCGCGACGGAGTTGTAGCAGCCGACCTGGATGCCGGCGCAGGAATCCCTGACGTCGTTCCTGAGCACGTTGAGCTGCACGCCCTCGAAATACTCGGAACGGCCCCAGAGGCCCACGTCGAACCCGGTGACGTTCTCCTGCTTGGTGGAGCAGGGCACGGTTATGCGGAGCCCGACAAGGTCGGGGGTCTCGGGGAAGTCCCATATCGCGATGAAGGCGGGCCACAGCGCGACGTTCTTGCGCGGTGCGTCAACCTTTACTGCGAGTCCCCCGTTGTCGTCAGTGGCGAGATCTTCAGCTACATCCTCGACCGTAACCACTTCAGGTTCCGCGGGCGCGGCCCAGGAAGGAAGCGCGAAAGCGGCAAGCGCGGCGATTGCAATGAGTTTCTTCATATGTCACTCCTATTGGCTGTATTGCGGTTATTATAAACTATTCCCGTCGTTTTGGCAACCGTCATTCTACGACGACTTTGCGAATCACGACGGCCTCCTCTGGCACGTTCTCGTGGGGCCCCACCGATCTCGTGCGCGACTTTGCTATCGCGTCCACCACCTCCATGCCGTCTGTCACGCGGCCGAAGACGGCATAGCCGTAGCCCCGCGCCGTGGGAGCCGTGAAGTCGAGAAAGCCGTTGTCCACGAGATTGATGAAGAACTGGCTCGTCGCGGAGTTAGGGTCCATCGTGCGGGCCATCGCGATGGTGCCGCGCGCGTTCGAAAGCCCGTTCATCGATTCGATCATGATCGGCGTGCGAGTCTCCTTCTGGTTCATGTCGCGCGTGAAGCCGCCGCCCTGGATCATGAACCCGTCTATGACGCGGTGGAAGATCGTGCCGTCGTAGAAGCCGCTCTTCGCGTATTCCGCGAAGTTCGCGACTGTCGCCGGGGCCTTCTCGCCGTCAAGTTCGAGCGTTATCGTGCCCTTTGAAGTCTCAATGGTAGCTTTCATGGCGCAGATTATACCAAAGTTCCCCGTATCTCTTCAAATGCCTTCGACACCTTCAGGAGCTTCGTCTCCTCGAAAGCGCCACATATGAACTGCACGCCGACAGGCATCTTCGTGTCGCGCGTGAAGCCCGCGGGAACCGACGACGCGCACACGCCCGCGAGCGCGGACGGAATCGTGAACAGGTCGTTCAGGTACATCGTGAGCGGGTCCTGCAGCTCCTTGAACTTGAACGCAGGCGTAGGAGCGCAGGGGGAGAGGAGCGCATCGCACTTCCCGAAGGCCTCGGCAAAGTCGCGCGTTATGAGCGTCCTGACCTTCTGCGCGCGCCCGTAGTAGGCGTCGTAGTACCCGCTTGAAAGGACGTAGGTCCCCATGATTATGCGGCGCTTGACCTCGGGACCGAAGCCCTCGGCGCGCGACTTCGTGTAGAGGGAGAACACGTCCTTAGACTCGGCGGAGCGGTGCCCGTAGCGAACGCCGTCGAACCTCGCGAGGTTCGCGCTCGCCTCGGCGGGCGCTATGATGTAGTAGACGGCCATCGCGTACTCGGTGTGCGGGAGCGACACCTCGACGAGCTCCGCGCCGGACTGCTCGCACTTCGCGAGCGCCTCCTCGGTGATGCGCTTCACCTCGGGATCCATGCCCTTGACGTCGAAATACTCCTTCGCGACGCCGATGCGAACGCCCTTCATGGACGCGCCCTCGATCGCCGCCGCGTAGTCCGGAACCGGATCCCTCGGCGTCGTGCCGTCCATCTCGTCGTGCCCCGCGAGCGCGCCCAGGAGAATCGCCGCGTCCTCCACCGACTTCGTCATCGGCCCGACCTGGTCGAGCGAGCTCGCGAAGGCGGTGACCCCGTAGCGGCTCACGCGGCCGTACGACGGCTTCACGCCGACGCAGTTGCAGAAGCTCGCCGGCTGGCGTATCGACCCGCCGGTGTCCGTTCCGAGGGCCGCGATGCAGAGGTTGCCGCCGACCGCAGCCGCGCTGCCGCCGGAGCTGCCGCCGGGAACGCGCGAGAGGTCGTAGGGGTTGCGCGTCACGCCAAGCCCTGAGTTCTCAGTCGACGAACCCATCGCGAACTCGTCCATGTTGACGCGCCCCGCGGGGATGAAGCCGTGCGACTTCATGTTCTTGATAACGGTCGCGTCGTACGGCGAGACATAGCCCTTCAATATCTTCGACGCGCACGTGCACGGCTGGCCCGCGACGTTGATGAGGTCCTTGACCGCGATCGGCACTGCCTTCGGGTTTGCGCGGGCGAGCTCAAGCGCCTGCTCCTCGTCGAAGGTGAGGTAGGCGCCGATCTCCGCGTTCTTCGCATGGCAGCGGTCGATGACCGCCTGCGTCAGCTCGACGGAGGAGAACTCGCCCTTCGCGATCCCCTCCCGCGCCGCCTTGATTCCAAGTTCAAAGAGTTCCATACGTCAGCTCTCCGCCCCTTCTACGATCTTCGGAAGCAGGAATTCGTCGCCCACGCGCTCGGGCGCGTTGGCAAGGGCCGCTTCGCGGTCCAGCGACGGCCTCACGACGTCCTCGCGGAACGCGTTGACGAGCGTGCGCCCGTGCATCATCGGCTCGACGCCCTCGACGTCGACCTCCGAAATCTTCTCCACGTACTTCACGATGTTCTCGAGCTGCGGCTGGAACACCGCCTTCTCCTCGTCGGTGAGCTCGAGCCGCGCCAGCTCCGCCACATACGCAACGTCAATTTTCATTACTGACTCCTGACTCCTGACCCCTAACTTTTACCTAATCCACGTCGGGGTGATCCAGTTGCCGGCGGCGCGGAACAGCTGCCGCGGCTCGTCGCCGCCGTCTTCCTTCTCGACGGAGTCGACGACGAAAAGCGCCTTGTCGCGCCCGGCGACGAGATGGCGGCCGTCGCGCGACCACACGGGATGCTCCCAGCTGCCGGGCGAGGTCACGAGCTTCGCGGACTGTTCGCCTGCCTTCGGGTCCATCACCGCGATCTGGGCAAGCCCGCCCCGCTTGGTGATGTAGGTGATGCGGCCGTCGGCGCCCCAGTCCGGATCGACGTTCTGCGAACCCTTCGAGGTAAGGCGGCGCTTCGCCTTCGTCGCGACATCGACGACGTAGATCTGCGGGTGGCGCGTCTCGTCGGAGACATAGGCGATCTGCGTACCGTCGGGACTCCACGTCGGCTGCCCCTCGCTCGCCGTCCTGGTGTTGGTGAGCCGGGTGTAGCGCCCGCCGGAGAGGACGTAGAGCTCGGGATTGCCCTGGAACGACGCCGCGATCGCAACCTTGGTGCCGTCGGGCGAAATCGCCGCAGGAGACGAGATCCCCTTGAGGTTGAACGCAAGCTTGCGCTCTCCCGTCTCGACGTTGTGCTCGAAGATCTGCTGGCCGCCGTTTAGGTAGCCGATGTAGTATACGGTCTTGGCGTCCTTCCAGCGGGGACCGACCGCGGCCTTGCCGTCGCTCGTCAGCTGGCGGACGTCCTGGCCGTCGGGGTAGCACATGCAGAGCTCGGAAGACTGCGGGCTCTTGCGCGAGACGAACACGATGCGGTCGCAGGCAAAGCCCTTCTGCCCGTCCTCCGACATCGCGGCGCACATGGCGTCGCTCATGCGGCGCGCGGCCATCCTGATCGACTTGTCGTCGCCGGCGGGCGTCGGCGCTCCGACCGACCTGCCTGCGCCCGAAGCCGTGACGGTGCCGCCTATCGCGCCCGTCACCTTGATTGCGCCGCCGTTCTCGACCTGGAAGCATCCGGTGAGCTCGAGGTTGCGCCTGAGGGTCTTCGCATAGGTGTCGGATCCTGCGCCCGTCACGCTGATGGAGACCGTCTTCTTCTTGTGCAGCCCGACGCCGGTGACGTCGACTATGGTCGCGCAGTTCCCGGCGATCGCCGCCGCAACCGCACACGCAAAAACCAAGGTTTTATTTGTCATGTCTTTCCCCTTTCAACTTCTGCTTTAAACTTTGCTCTTCAAACTTTCAACTTTCAACTTTAAACTTTACGTCGTGTAATCCGCGTTGATGTGGACGTAGTCGAGCGAAAAGTCGCATGTGTAGATCGAGCTCTCGAATTTTCCGAGATGAAGGTCGACGGTCACGGTGAAGGCGTCCTTCTTCATGACCTTCGCGAGTTTCGCGAGCTGTCTTTCGTCGGCGATCCTGCCGCGGCGGAAAGCCCACTCCCGGTCGTAGAACACCTCCGCCTGCATGTCCGAGACCTCCGCGCCGGAGTACCCGACGGCCGCGAGAACGCGGCCCCAGTTGGGGTCCTTCCCGAACCAGCTCGTCTTCGCGAGCGGGCTCTTCGCGACGGCCCTCGCGGCGCGTTCGGCGTCCCTCTCGCTCTTCGCGCCCTTCACGGTCACCGTCACGAACTTCGTCGCCCCCTCGCCGTCCGTCGCCATCTGCTTCGCGAGCGACACGCACACCGCCTCGAGCGCCTCGAGGAACGCGTCGAAGTCCTTTCCCGGCTTGTCGACTTCGCGGTTTCCGGCCTTGCCCGACGCGAGGAGGAACACGGAGTCGTTCGTCGACTCGTCTCCGTCCACGACGAGGCGGTTGAAGCTCTTCCCGACGGCGAGCTGCAGCGCGCGCTTCAGCATCCGCGGCGAAACCGCCGCGTCCGTAGTCACGAAGCCGAGCATCGTCGCCATGTTGGGCTCGATCATCCCCGAGCCCTTGGACATCCCGCCGACCGTCACCTTCCTGCCGCCGACCACAGTCGTGACGCAGGCCTGCTTTGGACGGGTGTCGGTCGTCATGATCGCCTTCGTCGCCTCGAGCCCGTGAGCCGCCGTGCGCCCGAGCGCGCCCTTTGCGAGCTTCATCCCCGCGAGAAGACGGTCCATGGGAAGACGCCGGCCGATGACGCCGGTCGACGCGACGAGAACGTGGTGCGGATCGATCCCGAGCTCACCGGCCGTGACGAGCGCCGAGAGGCGCGCGTCCGCGAGACCTCCCTCGCCCGTGCACGCGTTGGCGCAGCCCGAGTTCGCGAGAATCGCCTGGATGCGCCCGCCCCTGATCACCGAGCGGTCGTACACGACGGGCGCCGCAGCGACCTTGTTGGTGGTGAAAAGCGCGGCTGCGGCGCACGGCTCGTCGGCGACTATCAGCGCGACGTCGTTGCGTCCCCTGTACTTCACTTCCGCCGCGACTCCCGCCGCGCGAAACCCCTTCGCGGAGCAGACTCCGCCCTTGATTTTCCTGCAGGCTGCCATTTGCGGATATTATACCATATTTGGCGGCGGGCGAAGGTCTGATCTTCGGCATCCCGCAAATATGGTATAATCTAGGGGCTATGAAAAAGATGAATATGGTCATCGCCCAGTCGGGCGGCCCCTCAATGGTAATCAACCAGTCGCTCGTCGGCGCAGTGCTCGAGGCCCGCAAGTCGCCGAAGATCGGCAGAATACTCGGCGCGCGCCACGGCATACTCGGGATCCTCGGAAACGACTACATCGACCTCAGGAAACCGTCCGCGAAAAAGCTCGAGGCAATCGCCGAAACCCCGTCGTCCGCGCTCGGCAGCTGCCGCAGGAAGCCGGACGCCGCGGACTGCCGCGCCATCTTCGAGGCGTTCAGGAAGCTTAACGTCGGCTACTTCTTCTACATCGGCGGCAACGACTCCGCGGACGCCGCGCGCATCGTCGCGGAAGAGGCCGAGAAAGAGGGATATCCTCTCGTCGTCTACCACATCCCGAAGACGATCGACAACGATCTGCGCTCCTGCGACCACACGCCCGGCTTCGGGTCGGCGGCAAGGTTCGTCGCGAGCGCGATCCGCGGCGACGACCTGGACAACAGGGCGCTTGGCGGCGTGAAGATCGACATAATCATGGGCCGCGACGCGGGCTTTCTCACCGCCGCGTCTGCGCTCGCCCGAGTGAGGCCAGACGACGGCCCGCATCTCATCTACCTTCCCGAGGTTCCGTTCTCCGAGGCGAAGTTCATAAAGGACGTGAAATCCGCGCTCGGGAAGTTCGGCCGCTGCGTCTGCGCCGTTTCCGAGGGCATCCGCGGCAGGGACGGCGTTCCCATGGGCGCGAAGCTCGGCTCAGGGGAAAAAGACAGCCACGGAAACGTGCAGATGTCCGGCACTGGTGCGCTCGGCGATGCGCTCGCCCGCGTCCTCAAGGAGAAGGCGAAGGTAAAGCGCGTGCGCGCCGACACCTTCGGGTACCTCCAGCGCTCGTTCCCGGGAATCGCCTCGAAGGTCGACCAGGCCGAGGCGCGCGCGGCAGGATCGGCGGCGGTCAAGGCCGCGCTCAAGGGCGACCTCACGAAGGGAACGATCGCCATCGTCCGCGAGGAGTCGAAGAGATACCGCGTGGCGTTCGCCCCCGTTCCGATCAGGAACGCCGCGAAATACACGCGTTCGGTGCCGAAGGAATACATCGCAAGAAACGGACACGACGTGACGGAGGCGTTTCTCTCATACGCCCGCCCGATCGTCGGCGATCTGCCGCGCTGCGAGACGTTCTGACGGGCGCCGCCTGCATCCCCTCAGTAGAACACCTTCCAGAGGAAGAGTCCGCGCGCGGGCGCGGTCTCTACGCGGGCGGTGCGCGGCAAATGCGCCGCGAGGAGCTCCTTCACCGCCTCGGGGCGCTCGTTGCCCTTCCCGACCGAAATGAGAAAACCGACCATGGACCTCACCTGCTTGTAGAGAAAGCCGTCGCCGCGCACGACGAAGGTGTAGCGAGGCCCCGACTTCTTGACCTCGAACGAGAATATGCTGCGCACAGTCGAGTCGAGGACGCGGTCGGGATTCGCAGCGAACGAGACGAAGTCGTGCTTCCCCACGAAATACGCCGCCGCCTTCTGCATCGCGGCGAGGTCGAGCGGACGGTGGCAGAAGGTCCAGTAGGGCGCGAGGTGCGGAGGCATGATGTCCGCCTGGTACAGCTGGTAGCGGTACTCCTTCCCCTTCGCGGAGAGCCGCGCGTCGAAGTCCTCCTTTGCGTAGGCCGCCTTGAGGAACCGCACGGCGTCGGGAAGCCTCGCGTTCGCGGCGCGCACGAGGTTCTTCGGCGGAATCGGCTTCGTGAGGTGGAAGTGTCCGACGAACCCCTTCGCATGCACCCCCGCGTCCGTCCGGGACGAGCCAAACACCCTGACCGGCGCGCCGTCGAGCGACGCCAGGACATCCTCGACTACCTGCTGGATGCCGACGGCGTTCTCCTGGTACTGCCATCCGGAATACGCCGTACCGTCGTAGGCAATCACGACGCGGTATTTCCGCATCCACGCGTCTGTTTTCTTCTCTCCCTTCTGCATGGGGACATTATACCATTTTCCACCCTGCCGTGGTTTTAGCCACAAAGGACACAAAGAGCACAGAATGCACTCTTTACGACTCGGTCAATTGCCGTCTTCTATGTCAAAAGAGACATTTGGGAACGCCCGCTCGGCCTTGGCGCGAATGCTCGGGCACTTTCTGACTGCAATTGTCGCCAGCTGTTCGGAACGCACCCACGCAGTAGGATCATCTGCGCAGAGATGCGTGAATGTAAGCGCCGCGCCCAGCATCGCACAGCCCCAAGACTCATCGTCGAAGCCGACGCCGTCTGCCGTCTTTCCGGTCGTCCTCGCCTTCTCGATTAAACCGACGACCAGCTCGTTCATGTTGGAGTGGTAGCGCGCATAAAACACTTGCCAGGAGATGCATTCTTCCTTCTTCTTGTCCGACGAGAGGAGGCGCAGGCCGCTTCCATCGGAGGACAGCACTTCGAATCCCCTGAGCTTGCCCTTGTGGAACACGACGCCCTTGGCGTTTGCCGCGAACAGCTTGTGTACAGACTCCATCAGGTCGATCCTGAATAGTGCATCATGCAACAGCGTCTTGTGTTTGTCTTTTGTGACAGCTTTCTCCGCCTCAAGCAACATCCCTTTAAACTTCTCCCACTGAAGCGTTCCCAGCACATGCAGCGACATGACCGACTCGATCTTTCCACGGACAATGTAGTCTTCTTTCTCATCCAATAGATTATCCACTACTGTTTGAGGCGCTGGATCATAGATTATGACTTTTTGGTGCAAGGCGTAAGCTGCATCCATCACAATGGCGTCTACATGCGAACGGAAGCGGCTGGACATCCCGACGATTGCAGCTATGTCCTGAGACTGCTTTACGGCGTTAAACGAATCCGAACAGTCCACCACCCTCTGGACAACCATCGCCAACGTCGCCGCGTTCGTAATCGACATGCCTTCAATCTCGGCAAGTTCGGAGACCAATGGTTCAAGAGCGGACTTCACACGGGCTTTCGCTTCTCGCGCAGCAACAAGTTGCGTTCCTTCTTCGGCGAGTTTCGATTCGGCCTCCGCCAGTATCTGCCGAACCTCCCCGTCCGTCGATTTTTCCCACTGCCGCCGCAAGCTCGCCACCTTGTTTGTCGCACTTGCGAAACACTTCTCCCCCTCCGCGACCATCAAGTCCAGTTTCGACGAGAATCGCCGAATGTTGCCTTGCAGTTCGCGGACAGTAGACAAGGCCTTGGCGCCAGTCGCCTCAATATGCTCCCTGCGCTCCCTTTCGCGATTCAGGCGGTCGCTGTAGATTAAACCTATAGCGGCAGCACCGACAAGGCAAAGCGCTTCGGCGATAACGACAGACTTCCTCATCTCTTGAACAGCTTCTTCATCTCGGTGAGGCGAGACTTGTCGGCGACGAGAACCGCGTCGGGGGTCGTGACGACGACGAGGTTTCTGACGCCGAGAAGCGAGATGCGCGCAGAGCGGGCGACGCAGATGTTGCCCTCCGCCTCGACGACCGTGCACGGCCCTTCGCGGACGTTGCCGCGCGCGTCGTGCGGGAAGTACTTGTCGAACGCGGCAAAGCTGCCGACGTCGTCCCACCCGAAGTCGCCCGGCACCACCTCGACGTTCTTCGCCTTCTCCATCACGGCGTAGTCGAAGCTGATCTTGGGGAGCGCGGAATAAAGCCTTGCAAGCCCCGCAGGCGCGATGGATTTCTCGCTCGCGCCGATGTTCGCCAGCTTCTCCAGCTCTGGGGCATGCGCGGCAAATGCGCCGCGGAACACCGAAGCGCGGGCGATGAACATTCCGGCATTCCAGAGATATCCTGCCTTGACGTACTTCTTCGCCTTTTCAGCGTCCGGCTTCTCGACGAACGCGCGCGTCTTGGGCGAGATGTATCCGAAGCACGTCGCGGGGTAGTCGGGCTTGATGCCGATCGTAACGATCGCGTCCCTGCGCCGCGCAAGCGCGACGGCCTTCTTCACCGCCTTGCAGAACTCCTTCGGCTTCGCGACCATCTGGTCGCTCGAGAAGAAGCCGATCACAGGGTCGTCCGCTCCTGCGGCGAGTCCCACGCCGAGCGCGACCGCGGCGCCTGTGTCGCGGCGCATCGGCTCGCCGACGATGTTGCCCTTCGGGACCTCGGGGAGCTCCTTCCGCGTCGCGGCGACGAGGCTCTTCGTCGTCACCACGAATGCGTCTTCGGGCGCGACGAGTCCGTCAAGCCTCGCGAGCGCCTGCCTGATTAGGCTTTCGCCTCCGAAGACGCGCAGAAACTGCTTCGGACGCTCCGGCGTCGAAAGCGGCCAAAACCGCTCGCCCGAACCGCCTGCGAGAATGACTGCCTTGAAAGTCCCGGATATCCGTCCCTCTTTCATTTTGTCGCCCCTCCTGTCTGATAAGATTTTCCGTCTTGCCTTCATTCAACTTGCCCCTCCCAAGAAGGGGCCCCGTATATCCGCCGTAAGTTAGATTCTATCTGCGCGACATTGACCGGCAGGGAAATCACCGTTGGCATTTCGCGCACGAGCCCCCTGGTGATGCAGACCTCTATCTGCGGTCCCTTGTCAGCAATCTCCTTTTTGATTGCGATAGCGGCAACGCGTTGCCCAGACATGCGGATTTCAATGAATCCGCCCTCGTACGAAAGCCGAAATACATCGCCTTTCCTAGTGAATCCCCTCGATTCAAGTTTCAACTCAGAGTTCCTGCAAGGGGAGACATTGGCAGCCAAAGAGCCATCAATCAAAAGCCTGAACGAACAATCCGTAATTTCCACTTGGCGTTGGCAATCAATATACAAATCGGTAACCTCGTCACTTCCCTGGCCCCGAGTCTCGAACCAGGCGCCAATTCTTTGATAGTACAACATGTACGCGCTTGATTTTGAGGAAGCACATCCAGTAAACGCCGCCATCGCGATGCCGCAGCAGACGAGCAACGCCTTCAAGCCGCAGCAGACGTGAGACTTCTTCACCTCGACCGCCTGCATGCTTTCACGTCCTTTTCCCCCTGAAGTCGAGAAGGTGTCCGATGAGATAGCGGAGGCCGCGATAGTAGAAAGCGAAATTGAACAGGTTGCGGCGGAAGAGGTGCCACAGCGCGCCGGGCTGGAGGAAGCCGCGGTACACCTTGCGGATCGCGCACTTGATTTCGTCCTCCGTGGCGAGCGGCGTCTTCGTTATCGCGCGGCGCATGTCGTACTCGTCCCAGTCGAGCGTGTTGAGTCCGCCCGTGGCCTTTAGCTCCTTGAAAAGCGGCGTTCCTGGATATGGAATCGTCAGCGTGCACTGCAAGGTCTTCGCCCAGCCCTTCGCGAGGAGCTTGCGCGCGAGGGCGACGGTGTTGGCGATTTCCTTTGGACCCTCCCAGGCGTGTCCGAACATGAAGGTGACGTGTACGTCGAGCCCTGCCTCGGTCGCCCATTTCGCGCCCTTCTCGACATCCTCGACCTTGAGCGCCTTGCAGAAGCGGTCGAGCGTCTCCTGGTTCGCGGACTCAACGCCGAAGAGGACAAACTGGAAGCCGGCCTTTCGCATGAGCTTGTAGTCGTCCAAGGTGAGCCGACCGAAGCGCATGTTGCAGTCGATGCGGACCTTCTTGTTAAGACCGCGCGAAATCATCTCGTTGCAGAAGTCGGTGAGCCACTGTCCGACAGGGAAGGAACCCGAGTCGTCCATGATCTCCTTCACGCCGTACTTCGAGACGAGATACTCGATTTCGTCGACAACGTCCTTCACCTTGCGGACGCGGTAGCGGGGATAGAGCGTTGTCCAGCTGCAGAAGGTGCACTTGCCGTGCCAGCAGTCGCGGCCCGACATGATGTAGGTGCCGGGCTTACGGCGGAAGTTGCCGTTCTTCTCGGCGTAAAGCTCCCAGTGAACGAGATCGCGGTCTATCCAAGGGGCGTCGGCGATGGAGTCCTTCAGGGCAAACGGCTGAACGCCTTTGGGGCAGCCGGCGGCGATGAAATCGATAAGCCCGAAATCCCAGTCGCCGCCGGGGATCACCGCCCAGACGCCGGGCTTCTCGATCGACTCCTCCGGAAGCGCGGTGACATGGTCGCCAACAAGTATAAACTTAACATCCGTGGGCAAGGGTGCGGGACCGCCCGAGGTCCCGTCCATTCCACCCGGCAAATGTTCCGCAATCCATTTCCAATGCCGCTTGACGACCGGCGTCTTCGTCTCGAGGACTACAAGGTCGGGATGAAACTCGGCGAGCTTCGCGTCAAACGCCTCGGGCGAGAGCTCCGAGGCGATGCCGTCCAGGAAGAGAACTTCGTGCCCGGCCTTCTTCAGCATCGTAGCCGCTGTAGCGGGCACGACGGGGAAGATGTAGGTCGGGCGCGAGAACCACTGGAACTGGCGGTTCTGAGTGAGAAGCGCGACCCCTTTCTCGCTTTTGAACGGCGGGTAGGCGATCGCGATTCTCATAGGCTGGTTTCCGAAACGGGCAAACGCGTCAAGCCGTCAGGCTTTAGCCGCACGCCCATTTCGCACCACATTACCACTTGTATCCGAGGCCGACGATGTAGCGGAAGTCGCTCGACTTGCGGCCGACGGAAGGCATGGAGTTGTATTCCCACTCGATCTTCGCGAGGAGGTCGAAGTCCATGATGATCTTCGTCGTTATGCCGACGTCCGCCTTGATGAGGTGGTTGTCGAAGTCGTCGACCTGCGGGAGGAACTCGAGGTTGTGGAAGGTCTCGATGTCGGGGTTCCACTTCGGGAAGTACTTGAGGTGGTGCGCGTAGCGGAGCGTCGCGTAGCTCTTCTCGGCATCGGGATCCTTCACCTTGTAGTCCACGCGGATCCACGCCGCGCCGAGTTCCTGGTTGAAGCTCAAGGTTCCGATCGACCAGAGCTCGTGCTTCTCGAACCACTGGTAGCCAAGACCACCGCCGAGCCTCAGGCGGAAGTCGAGGCCGGCGATGTCGTCAACCTCGTAGCGGCCGTTCTCGTAGGTGTAGAACGCCTTGCTCCAGAAGTGGTCGTGCTGGCCCTCGATCTCCCAGCGGTCGGTCGACTTCTCGCGGGTGTCCTTGGAGGTGCCCGTCTCGCTGTAGTAGTAGCCGAAGTCGAAGTTCACACGGTCGTCGTCCCAGCGGCGGTTGAGGTTCGCTATGATCGAGGCATTGTTCTTATAGGTGTTGCCGCGGGCGCTCTCGTAGGCGACGTTGATCGAGCCGTGCCATGTCTCCGGCGGCTTCTCCTCGAGCGGCAGCGCCGAGACCTCGACCTTCTTCTCCTCGGCCGTCTCGACGAACGCGACCTTGTCGGCCGGGAGCTCTACGTCGCCGAGATCGTCGGACGTGAACTTGACCTTGTCGCCGGCGATGACAGCACCGGAACCCGTGAGAACCGACCCGGACTTCATGACGACCCTGTCGGCGAATGCGGAGGCGGCAGCGATTGCCGCGAACGCGAGTATCAGTCTTTTCATTTATTTTTCCTTTTTGTAGTTTGGATCCTTGACGAAAGGTATCCACGAAGACGTTTCAGAACGCGGCGGCGGCAGAGGATCCTCCGCCTGCTCCTCGAGCGACCTCAAGTCGAGCGAGCTTATCCCCTCGAGGTTCTTCTCCGGACGGTCGCCGGGCTCGAGCTTCTGGCCCTTGGTGTACTGACGCCCGAGCACTGCGTTCTTCGGAAGCCCGGAGTCCTTCTGCATGTTGCCCGGATCCACAAGGCCGACCGTGACGAAGACGATGATTTCCTTCTGCTGCTTCTTGCGCGCGCGCGAGCCGAAGATCCGCGGGCCTATCCACGGGATGTCCCTCAGAAGCGGGATGCCGGTATCGACCTGCTCCTCGACGGTCCGCGAAAGCCCGCCGATCACCGCCGTCGTGCCGCTCGCCATGGCGAACTCGGTGACGAGGCGCTGGACCTCGATGACGGGATATCTCGCGGAGATTGTGCCGCTGTCGGAGTCGGCCGATTCGGTGCCGGACTCGACCCAGCCGTTCTGCGACGAGATTGTCGGGACGATGGACACGCTGATGAGGCCGTTGGTGCCTATCCTCGGCGTCACGTCGAGGGAGATGCCCCAGCTGAAGAACGCCTCGTTCGCGAACATCATCTTGTCCTCTCCCGGGATCGCAGCCATCTGCATGTCGAGGTCGAGCGAATCGCCGCCGGAGTTCGTCGTGCGCTTCGCGGCGATCTTGACGTTGGGGTACTTCGTCGTCATGTCGACGGTCGCCTTCTTGCCGGACGAGACGATGATCTTCGGATTGGAGAATATGCGCGCGTCCTCGCTCCCCTCGAGCGCGGAGAGGACGATGTACATCTGCGAGAAGTCCAGGGTGCCGTTGAAGTAGGCGATGTCTCCGTCTGCGCCGCCGACGAGCGACGAGCCGGAAAGACTGTACGACGTGCCGTCGGGCATCTTGCGGGAGTAGTCCTGCACGCCCTTGCCAAGGCGGTTCTTCTGGATTCCGCCGGCGAGGGACACCGCGCCCTTCATGCCGTCGAGCATCGACCAGTCTATGCCGATGTCGTGGAACACGTCATTGGAGAGCTCGACAAAGCGCGCTTCGATGTACACCTGCTTCGGCTCGACGTCGACCTCGCGTATAACCTGCTCGCAGGCATCGAGAATCACCGCCGGGGCCGTAATCATCACGGAATTCGATTCCGGGAAGGCGATTGCCATCCTGTTGATCTTCCATGTCACGCCGAAGTCGCCGGACCAGGTGGAGTTGAGCTTCGCCGCGACATCCTCGGCGGAAGCGTGCGCGAGGTGGAACGTCCTTGTCGATATGCGGCGGCGGGCGAGCGACGCCTCTGCCTCGGCCCTCTCCTGTGCTGCAGCCGCGACACGGACCTCCTCGGCTGCGCGCGCCGCGGCGGACGCGATGACAACGGCGTTGGAGAGCGAGACGGCGTCTACGTCTGGCGACGCGACCAAATCGCCCACAACGGGATCGGCCGGATCGGCCGCCTCAACGCCGACAGCCGCGGAATCGGCGGCCAGCAGGGGCAGAAACGACAGCAACGACAGGTATAAAACAGCTTTCCTCATTTTCAAGAAGACAAATTATACCAAATCAGCCCCTGAAGATAAAGAATTTGCGGGCAAAAAAGTTGAGCAGAAACGAAACCACGACCTCGATCACGACCGCCGCCGAAGTCATCACCCCCATAAACCTGATCAAGGCGCTCTGGACGACGAGCGCAAACGCGGTCGCAATGGCGGCGACGCCGAAGAACATGCCGAACTCGATATACCAGCGGAACCTCCCGGGGCGGAACACGAACGCGCGGTTCATGAGCCAGCAGAAGATGTTCGCGAAGACGAACCCGACCGCCGTGGCGACGCCGGCGAGGAACCAGCGCGACGCATACCACGGCTCGGCGCCCGTGAACTCCGCGCCAGGAAGCCCCAGCAGCCTGACCGCCGTGTCGTCGGCAGTCAGGCACCTTAGGCACGTCGACGCCAAGGCGTAGAAGACGGCGAACTGGACACAGGTCGCCGCCACGCCAATGGCGCCGTACTTTACGAACTGCGCGAAAGGCCCGCAGTCATGCGAGAGAAAACGCCGTACGGCCTCTCTCACGCAAGCCCCATCTTCCCAAGGTCGACCGAAAGATCGCCGAGCGGGGCGGTGGTCTTCCACGCTCCGCGCGTGAAGTCGGGGATGTCCATCGACGCGCTGCGGTTCCTGACGGACTTCTCGCTCAGTTCGCACAGGCAGCACCAGCTCGCGAGGTCGTAGACGTTCTGGTCGAGCGGGAGGCCGTTCTGCATGCAGTAGGCGAGGCGAAGGACCATGAGGAAGTCCATTCCGCCGTGGCCGCCCATCTTCTTGGCCATCTCGCCGGACTGCTTCCAGAGCGGATGCATGAACTCCTTGCGGATCTGCTCGGCCTTTTCGTTCGAGAAGAACGAGTGGGCGCCTGCGCCGGGCTTGTCCTCCCACGCGACGCGGTAGGGATAGTCGGCGAGGATGCCCTTCGTGCCGGTGATCGTGTTGATGCGGCTGTAGGGACGCGGCGAGCTCACGTCGTGCTGGATCATGATCGAGCGGCCCTTCTTCGTCTTGATGAGCATGGTGTTCATGTCGCCCATCTCGATCTTGAGGCCGGGCTTCCACTTGTGGTCCGGGTACGCCGCCTTCGCGTAGGCCTCGAAGTTGAACTGGTTGGACTCGAGCGACACGAGGTAGTCGAAGCAGTCGCCGCGGTTGACGTCCATGTACCAGCAGATCGGCCCAAGCCCGTGGGTCGTGTACTGGTTGCCCTTGTGGACGGCATTGTGGCGGAGGCGCCAGAAATCCCAGTACGCCGCGACCTTGTTCTTGTCGTCCCATCCCGGGCTGCTCTCTATCCAGTCGCCGTAGTTGTAGCTCCTCAAGTCGTGGATGTACGCGCCCTCCGCATGGACGAGGTCGCCGAGCTTGCCAAGGCGGCAGAGGTTCAAGGCGAGCATCTCGATCTCGCCGTAGCAGCAGTTCTCGAGCTGCATGCAGTGGCGCTTGAGCCTCTCGGAAGTCTCGACGAGCTCCCAGCATTCGTCGACGGTGAACGCGGCAGGAACCTCTGTCGCGACGTGCTTGCCGGCGTTCATTGCGTAGAGCGCGATAGGAACGTGGAGCTCCCACGGCGTCGCGTTGTAGACGAGATCGACGTTCTCGTCGTCACAGAGCTTCTTCCACTCCTCGTCGCCGCCTGTGTAGACCTTCGGCGCGGGACGGCCCGCCTTCTCGATCGCCGCGAGCGTGCTCTTGACACGCAGGGCGTTCAGGTCGCAGATCGCGGTTATCTCGCAGCCGGGAATCGCGTTGAAGCCGGTTACGCCGGCCTGCCCGCGGCCGAGGCCGATTATGCCGACCCTCAGCTTCTTGAACGGCTTGTCGGCGTAGGTCGCCATGGACCCCCCGTCGCCGAAGCCGAAGCCCTTTGTCGTGGAGCAGCCGACGACTGCCGCCGCCGCGCCCATCCACGCCGCACCCTTGAGAAACTCCCTGCGATCTGTTTTCATGTTGAAGTATCCTCCGTTTTGAATGGCGACATTATACCATAAATTTCAGGAGCATGCGCCTGTTGATTTCACGGCGCCTGCCCGAGCAGAAGGCGGACCGGGCCCAAAAGGCCGGATTTGACCGGCTCCTCCCCGTCGCCGAAATAGTCCCAGCTCGTGAACGCCACGCGGTTCGTCGCGGGACGCGAGCCGTCCGGACGCCACGCCCAGCCGGGGATGCGCTTAAGTCCCCTCCCGCAGAACGACTGCGTGCCAGACATGTCGCTCTGGTGGGTCCTGGCGGGCCCCCACTCGCAGTCGTCGTCCGGAAGCACATGGTCGCCGAGAAGCCTGTTGTGCCACCCGTTTACGACCTCGACCTCAAGTTCGTTCTCTCCCTGCCGCGCAGCGTCAAGCGTCGCCACCTCGAACGGCGCGTGCCACGCGACGCCGAGGTCGCGCCCGTTGAGACGAACCCGCGCGATGTCCGCGACATCTCCGAGATCGATCTTCCGGGCGGCCTTCGCGTCCTCCTTCGAAAGCTCGAGGCGCACGCGGTACATCGCCGCCCCGGAGAAGTATCGCACGCCCGGGATGCCGGAGTCGGACCACGAGGAAAGGCCCTTCATCTCCAGCGGGGAGGCAGGTGCGCCGCGCCCGGGCTCAAATACGACGGACCACGTCCCGCCGACCGGCAGGCTGCGCGCAGTTTCGCGGCGGCGGCTTTCCGGCCAGGCGGCGCCGCGGCGGAACGTCACGAAGACCGACTCCTGCGGACCGAGCTTCATCGGAAGGCGCACATAGCCGTCGACGGGATCGACGATTCCGAGAAACTCCGTCTCTCCCGTCCCGGGATACCAGAGCTCCGCCTGCCCTTCGGCGCGGAAATCGGCCGCAAAGGAAACTTCGCCCATGGAGACGTTAGCGACAAAGAAAAGCGCATTGCCGTCGGCGAGCCGACGCGCCGTTCCGAGAACGGGCCCGTCCGGTCCGACCGAAACCCCGCCAACTACGCAGAACGGACGCTTCGGCAGCTCGTCGCCCTCGCCAAGGACTTCTACGCCGGCCCTGCGCGCGCGTTCCACGGCCGCGGCACATTCGCCGCGCAGCGCTTCGGGGACGGCAAGAAACGGATAGGAACGGCCGGACTCGCGCACAACCGCGCGCCCGGCGGCGAAGTCTACGCCTGTCAGGAAGACACGCCGCGGCACGACGTCGACCCCGTCGGTGATGCCTCGGAAATCCTCGACCGCGAGAACGTCGATCGTCTCCTCGCCACGCTGCAGGCGCTCCTGGCATCGCGCAAGATAGGCGAAGAACGCCTTGCCGGGCTCGAACCACGTCTGGTTCTCCCCGAAGTGGGCGCCCCAGTAGCCCATGTTCATGCCGGGCTTGCGGCAGGCGGGAAACGGCTGGTGCACCCAGTGGTGCAGGAACATGCAGTTGACGCCGCGGGCAAACGACGCGTCCGTGCAGGCCTTGAAGTCGCGCGGTGCGAGAACGTACGGATCCTGGAACGGCATCGCCGTGTAGGCCTCGGCAGCAAGGATGCGCCGCCCCATCGCGCGCCCTACGGCGCCGCCGAGCTGCGGACTCCCGCCGACCGTGCCTTCCGGCACCCAGAACGGACGAGCCCCCCAGAACTCCGTCGTCGGCACGTCGCTCGCGCACGCCGCCTCGCATCTGTCGAACGGCCCGCCATAGGGCTCCACGACGAACATCATGCCCTTTTCGTGGATGCGCTCGCGGAACACCCGGTAGTGCCGCTCGGTCGAAAGCTCGCCGACGGTGCGCGCCATGTCCGCCTTGATTTTCCCGGCCCCCTCCCGCGTCGCGCCGACATACGCGGGAAGAAGCGGAAGCGGGTCGTATCCGCGGCGCCTCGCGAACTCGTCGCGGAAGTCGTCCGTCCAGTCATACGGCCCCGCCTCGTAGCTGTCCATCAGCATGAAATCGAGCCCGACGTCTTTCGCGAGCACATGGTCGAGATGCAGATTGACGGCCTTCGCGCTCATCTTGTCGGCCTCGAGGCATCTGCCGACGAGCGACTTCGCGACCGGCATGCACTGCGAGCCCGTGCACGTGTAGCCGAAGCGGTAGACCATGCCGTCCCTCTCCACCGTGCCGACATCGCGGTAGAAGCCGAGATTCGCTTCGGGCCGCGCGGGCGCGGCGCCCTTCTCCGCGACCGTCCATACGAGTTTCTTCATCGCGTTCTCAGGCGTGATCCACGGCCCGCCAGAGACGGTGTAGCCGGGACAGTTGTGCATCCCCATCTTAAGCCCGCGCTTCTTCGCCTCGCGCGCCGCGAACGCGACATACTCCCACCATTTCCCCCCGCCGAACTCGAAATCCTCCATCGTGTCGTCATCATAGCCGTAGGCCGGGACTTCGGAACAGGGGCCGCGCGCGACCTGGAATATCACGGCGCCGCCGATGCCGGCCCCCTTCATGGCGTCGAGGTCGCGGACAATCCCCTCCTTGGAAACCGCGGTTCCGCACCAGTGCCACCAGACAAATGGCTTTGCGCAGGGCCCGTTCGCACGGCACGCCGGAGGGCGCGAGATCAGATCGTCGACCATGTCGCGGAGCTTCGCCTTCGAAGTCCTCTCGACAAGCACGCCGTGCGGTCCGTTCCCGGCCCTGGCCCAGACGTTGGACCCCGTCTTGGGGTCGACGGACATCGTGCCGCGCTCCAGGCCGAAGTCGCGTTCCCACCCGCGCACAGCGGCAAGCACCGTCAGTTCGTCCCACGAGGGACGGCCGCGGCGCTCTTCGTTCCAGACCTTCATGCAGCGGACGAACGCCTCCGCCACCGGCCCCGAAGCAGCCCCCTGCCGCGCCGTTGGGATTCCCGTCAGGACATCCGCGCCGAGGTTGAAGTCGACGAAAAACACGGGGACAGGGCTTTCGCCGATCGCCTTGGCGGAGGATTCCGCGTCCATCCGGAGGTTGCATTCCATCCCATCCGGCAGGACGCCGCCCATCGCGTACCACGCCTTGACCTTCTTCGCGACGAGTTCGCGGCCGGAGAGCGGAGATATGCCGTCGGCTTCCGTCTCCAGAAGGCGGCGGACGTTCGTGAGGAATCCGACGGTGCAGATCGTGACGGATCCGTCGGGAGAGCCGGCGAGCGCGCGGCGGTAGATTTCGTTCGCGTCCGGCGCGGAGTCGGTCGAGGGGTGGCGCAACGACCACTTCCGCGCCGCGACCATGTCGGAGAAGACTTCGCCGACGCCGTTGAGCTCGGTGCCGAACCGAAAGCCGATGTCCCTGCAGACGCCCATCGGGATGTCCGCGCGTCCGTACTCCGCGTTTATCGTCTCGCACATTCCGAGCGCCGGAGAACTGCGCGAGGACGACACGACGGCGAGGATTTCGCATTCTCCGGCGTCGGCGAGCGCGTTGAGGGCCGCAAGCGCGCCGACGTCGTCGTAGTCCCCGCACATATCGGTGTCGAAGATGATGCGCGCGCGGTCGGCGCGCACAGCCGACGCCGACAACGCCAGGAGAGCGGCATATGCCAAAGCTGAAAGAGTTCTTGCCATACCCGCGCTTCAGGACTGGACGCAGCCCTCTTTCTTCAGGTAGCCGCGCGCGCTTTCCGTCGCGTCGTCGGCCATCTCGGGCGTCGCCTGCACGCCCGCGAACTTGACGAGATCGGCGGACTCGAGGAACCGCCTCAGCTCCTCGCTCCTCATCCCGCGCGAGCCGATCTCCTCGAAGAACTCCTCCGTCGTCATGTGCGGCGCGCGGATGCCGTACTTGCGCTGGACGTAGCGGCGGACGACCATCGTGAGCTCGACGTAGAAGTCCTTGTATCGCCCGCGCCCGGGGAGCCCCTTCTTGAGAAGACGGTCAAGCTCCACCCACGCGCGCTCGATCGGGCTCATCCTGTGCTCCTTGATGCGGCGGGCGAGATAGCGCAGCAGGAACCACGCGGCCGCAACCACGGCGGCGACGGCGAAGAGCGCGAGCGCGCACCAGCCGACAAGCTTCCACGAAAGCGGAGGCAGGTCCTTCTGCGGGTCGGCCTCCATGTCGCCGGTCACCGTCTCGCGGGCCGGCGGGGCCTCGAAGTAGACAGGCCCCGCGACAAACGAAAGCGAGCCCTCGTCCGCCGCAGTCGACAGAAGCTTCGGAGAGGCGGTCACGGCAAACGGCGCGATCTTGTAGACGTCGGCGCACGGCTCCGGAACGAGCTTCCAGTTGACGGTCTCGACGAGAGAGCCGTCCGCGTTCTTCACGGGCTTCCCGGCGAAGTCCTCGGCAAGCGAAAAGCCGCGCACCCGGTCGCGGAGATCGGGGACTGACGCCTTTACGTCCTTCGGCGTCTTCATCGTCACCGTAAGAAAGACGCTCCGCCCCGGATCGATCTGCGTGCGGTCGGCATCGACCTTGAGGTCGATCCCGTTCCGGCTCATCTCCAGAACCGTCGCTGCTATAAGGACTGAAATCATAAGCAGAATCCCACCTTTAAACTTTCAACCTCAAACTTTCACCTTTACACTTCAAACTTCAAACATCAAACTTTAAACTCTCCCACCCTACCTTTTCCTTGCGCGGCGCTTGAAGAGAGCGCGGACACCGTCGATGTACGGCCTGTCCGTCGCGATGTCGAGGGTGTCTATCCCAGTCTTGCGGAAGAACTTCGTCAGCTCCTCGCGGTCGCTTTCCGCCTTTTCCGCGAACGACTTCCTGACCTTCGCGCTCGAGGTGTCGACGAGCATGAGCTCTCCGGTCTCTGAGTCCTCGAGCTCGACGAGCCCGACGTCGGGAAGCACGCTTTCCGCGGGATCGGACACGGGCACGCATATCATGTCGTGGTGCCGCGCCGTCGCCCGGAGAAGCCGCGCAAGGCCGTCCGCGGCAGATGCGCCGCGCGAGCCGGCGATGAAGTCGCTTACGAGGAAGACGACTGCGCGTCGCTTCTGCACGCCGTTCAGGAACTTCAGGACCCCCTCGACGTCAGTGCCGCCCTTCGCCTCGTCCTCCGCGGCGAGAACCTCGCGGACAAGCCGCATCACGGAGTCGCGCCCCTTGCGCGGAGGGATGTACTTGACGATCCTGTCGGAGAAGAGGACGAGGCCGATCTTGTCCTGGTTGCGTATCGCGGTGAGGGCGAGAAGCGCCGTCACCTCTGCGGCGAGTTCCATCTTGGAGCGCGACCTCGAGCCGTAACTCTGCGAGCCGGATACGTCGACGAGGAAGAGGATCGTGAGTTCGCGCTCCTCGGAGTAGCGCTTGATGTACGGGACGCCTGTCCGCGCGGTGACGTTCCAGTCGATCGTCCTGACGTCGTCTCCGGCGATGTAGGGCCGCACCTCGTCGAATTCGACGCCCTGGCCCTTGAACGTGGAGTGGTAGTCACCGGCCAGCTGGTCGTCGATGAGCCGGTTGGTGAGGATTCGTATCTTCCCCACCTTCGCCATCAATTCCTTTACGTCAGTCGCCATTTTATAAATCTCAACAGCTGATCTATGCGCACTTTGCGTTCTTTGCGGCTAAAATACTCACGGCACCGGAACAACACTTAGTATCTTGTCGATGATCTTGTCGCTCGTCACGTTCTCCGCCTCGGCCTCGTAGGTGAGGAGGATGCGGTGGCGCAGGACGTCGTGCACGACTTCCTTCACGTCCTGCGGCGTCGCGTAGGCGCGCCCGTGCATGAGCGCGTTGCCGCGCGCGGCGAGGTTCATCGCGAGCGTCGCGCGGGGCGAAGCGCCGTTCTGGATCATCGCGTCTGCCTCGCGCGTCTTGAAGACGATCTCGAGGATGTAGTCGCCGACCTTCTCGTCGCAGTAGACGTCGTTCAGCGCGGCGCGGAGCGTCTCGATGTCGCCGGGAGCGCAGACCGTCTTCGCCTCTGGCTTCTCGGCATTCTCGGCGAAGCGCTGCATGATGCGGCGCTCGTCCGCCTTCGTCGGCGGCTCGACGAGGCACTTGAACATGAAGCGGTCGACCTGCGCCTCGGGGAGCGGGTAGGTGCCCTCCTGCTCGATCGGGTTCTGCGTCGCGAGGACGAGGAACGGCCTGGGGAGGGGGTAGGTCTCGTCGCCTATAGTCACCTGGCGCTCCTGCATCGACTCGAGAAGCGCCGACTGCACCTTCGCCGGCGCGCGGTTGATTTCGTCGGCCAAGAGCAGGTTGGTGAAGACAGGCCCCTTCTTCGGCGTGAACTCGCCCGTCTTCGGCGAGTAGACGAGCGTACCGACGACGTCGGCGGGGAGGAGGTCTGGCGTAAACGAGATGCGCCTGAACTCGAGCCCGAGCGCCTTCGCGAAAGTGTTGCACGAAAGCGTCTTCGCGAGGCCCGGCACGCCTTCGAGGAGGATGTGTCCGTCGGTGATCATGGCGAGGACGAGGCGGTCGATGAGCTTTTCCTGCCCGACGATGACCTTGCCGACCTCATCGCGTATCTTCGCCACGAGCTCCTTCTGCGCGGCGATCCTGTTCGTTGCTTCCTTCAGGTCCATTTTATTTCTCCTTGTGTTGTCTGAAATCGCGTATCATGTCCTTTACGACGGCCCAGCGCTCGCGCCTTATCTGCTTGACCGCGTTCGAAAGCCGCAGCCTGTCCATTACGGCCTCCCTGTCGCCGGTCGCTGGCAGCGCCCCGCGCAGGGCCTTGAAATGCGCCTCCCAGAACGACCTTACGAAGTCCTGCAGTATGTCCGTCGCGCTCATGCCGCTCGACTCCGTCTTTCCGGCCCCAACGAGGACGGCGTCAAACCACTCCCCCTCCCTCTGCCCGAGGCTCGCCGCGAAGGTCGCGAACACGTCCTCTCCGCTGGCCGCCTCCATGCGCCAGGTCTCGACGAACCGCCACGTGAAGGCGTGGGCGAAGACCTCGCGCGGCAGGAACTCGCCTATCATGCCGTCAAGCGTCCTGTCGCGCTCGTTCGACATGAGGAACTCCATGAACGCCGTCTCCCGCGGCGGCGGCGGCGCGACTTCTGCGGCGTCGGCCGCAGAAGGAGTCGGAAGTCTGGAGTCGAGAGCTGAAATCCGGCTGTCCACATCGTCCTCATCGGCAGAAAGTTCCTGCGCGGCGGATGGCTGGTGGCGTGGAGCGGCGGCCTTTTTCCTCCTGACCGCCTCAAGCTCCTCCGCAAGCGCGGCGGACGGGAGCCCCAGGAGCTTCGACGCCTCGCCGACCATGCTCGCCCTCAAGACCGCCGACGGACATGCGGCAATCGTCGCGAGGACCGCCTTCGAGACGCGCGCCACGGCGTCGATCGACGACGGATCCGCCTCCTTCGCGCGCTCGACGCGGCACTGGAAGGATATTATCGACTCGCCCTTCTCCAAGAGCGCGCGGAATTGCCCGGCACCTTTCGTCCTCAGGAACGAATCAGGGTCGTCGCCGTCGGGAAGGGAGACTACGCGCACGGGAATCTCCGCCGCGAGCAGCATGCCCGCCGAACGAATGGTCGCCTTGTGGCCCGCCGCATCGTCGTCATAGACGAGGACCGCCTGGCTCGCGACGCGCTTGAGCATCCTCACGTGCTCGTCGGTGAACGCCGTTCCCTGCCCGGCGACGGCGTTCGCGAAGCCGCTCGCATGGAGGCGAATGCAGTCGATCTGCCCTTCGCAGACTATCACCTCGCAGTGGGGGTCCTTCCCGATCGCGCGGCCCGCGCGGTCGAACCCGAAGAGGACGTTGGACTTCTTGAAGATCGCCGTCTCCGGGGAATTCACGTACTTGCCGGAGTTCTTCTTCTCGACAAGCTGCCGCCCCGAGAACGCGACGACCCTGCCCTGCTTGTCGCGCACGGGAAACATAAGCCGCCCGCCGAAGCGGTGGTAGCCGCTGTCGCCCGGCCTGTTCGGCGCCTTGACGACGCCTGCGGCCTCGAGCTCTTCCGGCGTGTACTTGTACTTCTCGGCCCAGCGCAGGATGTTCGCGACGCCGTTCGGCGCGTAGCCGATCCCCCAGTCCTCCGCGACGGCGCCGGCGAGGGCGCGGCTCTCAAGGTATTTCCGCGCGGTCTCGCCCTCCTTCGCCTGAAGGAGGCAGCGGCGGTAGAACGCGGCGAGCTCGGCCATCAGCGAGTAGAGGCGCTTGCGGAGGCCCGCGTTGGGGTCTTCGGCCTCCTCGATCTTGACGCCGCACTGCTCGGCGAGCTTCTTCACGGCCTCGACGAACGTGAGGCCCTCCTGCTTCTGCACGAACTTGATTGCATCGCCCGACTCGCCGCAGCCGAAGCAGTGGTAGAACCCCTTGGACGAATTGATGTTGAAGGACGGGGTCTTCTCGTGGTGGAACGGGCAGCACGCCTTCGCCGTCGCCCCGGCGTGCTTCACCTGTATGCCGTACGACGATATCAGTTCGGCGAGGTCGATCCTCGACTTGATATCCTCGATTACAGACTCTGTGATTCCCATTGCCATTGAATTGAAGTATATTATACCATACTGAGTGTGTATATGCGCGTCCCCCGCCTTGGGTGCAGCGAGCAATTTATGCAGGGAACCCACAAATTGATGGCACTTGCGCATTGCGCATATATTGGCATATATGTGTTTTGCGCTGACGCGCGACCGCAGGGGCGGCGGTGGTGACGCGACTGGCGAGGCATCGCCTCAAGCCATGTCGCGGCGACACTGCCGAATGTTGCCACAAGGCAACGCGACGTTCGCAAGGTTCGTGGTCGCGCGTCATTCGCCCGCGCCGGCAGGCGTCGGGTTGCCTGAGCGCGAGATGCACCTGCGGCGAAGCCGTCAGGTCCCCCGACGAGCGAAGCGAGGAGCTTTGCGAAGCAAAGTCGCAAGAGGGTGCGCGCGAACCCCGAAGGGGCCGCAAGGGGCCGAGCGCCCCCCATCGCATTGACTTTACATAAATAACTCGTTGCACCCAGGATGCCTCGGCGGAGGCGCGGCGGATCACGGTGCTGCGAACGCGGTTTTCTTGATGCGGGGAATTTCTCCGGAGTCAAGTTTCATGAATGCGAAACACTTTCTGCCGAGGTCCTTGAGAGATGCGCCGATGAGATAGACGTCCTTGTCGTCGATGATGAGAAACCTGTCATGGAAAGACTCATTGTACCGGACGGCAAGCTTCGGGTACTGGGCGTTGAAGGTCGCAATGTCGGCAGGGGAAATCTTATGGTGCGGGACATGCTTCTTGTCATAGTGCCCCGAAGTGAAGACCGTCACCTTCACTCCTTTGCCTTTCTTTGCAAGGAGATCAAGCGTCTCCGGCGTCGCCCAGTTGTCGATGAGGATAATCGACCGCTTTGCGGTCTGGATCAGTTTCAGCACCAGCGCCCGCGCGTCCCACAATTGTCCGTCGTAGAATACACCTTGAATAGGCGGCAAGGCGGTTTGTAACACAAGATTGATTTGCTCCTCATGCTTGAGGACTTTCTGCTCCAATCGTGCAAATCGCTCGTTGACGGCATATCCGCGCAAAACATACTCTTTCAGAATTCTATTAGCCCACTGCCTGAATCTGGTACCAATTACTGATTTTACGCGATACCCGACGGAAATAATTACATCTAGACTATATAGGGCCACTGGTCTGTCCGAGGTTGCAATTTGCAAATAATGCAAATTGCTTTCCTTGTCCAGCTCACACTCAGAAAAAATGTTCTTTATGTGCCGACTTATTACAGATACATCGCGTTGAAACAGCTCGCACAACTGCGCCTGCGTCAGCCACACCGTCTCGTTTTCAAGACGGACGGCGAGCCTGATTGTGTCGTCCGGCTGATAGACGACGATTTCGTTCTTGGGCTCAGGCAGATTACGCGGTTGATTATTGTTCATGGCAATACCTCCATTAGGATGCCCTCGATCAACGCGACTGGCCGTTCGAGCCGAAGCCGCGGAAGATTTCGGCGAAACCTGGCGGAAGGTCCTTGAGAAGATCCTCGCCGCTCTTGCCGACGTCATCCCTCGCGCAGACATAGTTCCTGCACATTATTCCATCGCGCCAAGGGCATGTTCCCGTTGCGCACTTCGGACAGATTTGCTCCATGATTGGACTCCTATTCCTTTTGTCGTTTCCGACGCACTGCGCGGCCGAACGACGGCCGCAGGATACAATGCGCCTATGACGCATTTTCGGAATAGGCGATGCCTCGCCAGTTGCCGACGACGCTTAGGCCGCGCATCTCGCGCTCAAGCCCGCGGAGGAAGCCTCCTCCATCGCGTTCCCAATCGGCCGCCGCGGTTCCCGACATCAACGCCCCCTCCCGGACCGTCCGCCCACCCTTCAGGCTTTTCGATCCGTTCTCAGCGAGACTCCATCGGTTTCAACCCAACGGCTTTCAAGGCCCCCGTTCGTACCTCTGTCGCCACAGAGTTCAATTCCGGAGAGCAGATATATTGTCTCATATTTGCACCGGGGGCGCAAGGGCGTGCGCCAACTTTTTTGGAAAACTTTGCGCCATGTTTTATTCTGCGCCCGCGGGCAAACGCTCGCCGCTGGGCACGTCCCCAGGCAACAGGCGAAGGGACTTGTGCGACAGCGCGAACTGGATTACGGACTGGATTCCCTCGAATTTCTTTGGCGCAGTGCCAACGGCAAATCTCTCTATGGTCTTGTCGCCCGCTCGCAACCGCAGATAATATGCCGTCGCATCAAGCGGCGACGCGGCCTGCCCATCGTTGATGCCCGGCCAGGCCTCGACATGTGCCTGTTCGACATTATGTACGAGTCTTCGCCACTCACGCCCTTCAAGGGCAAGATCCAACCGCATCCCGTCAAACCGGCAGGATTCCCAGCCCATGGCGTCATGCAATCCACACTTGAACCGAAACCGCCGCGCATTGAAATCGATCCACATCTCCACCATCACCTCATCTGGGATGCGGCTTTCGTGGTAATAGAGCGAGTCGACTTTCTCGCCGTTTTCAAGCACAAGCGCATCGCGGTAGGCGCATCCACCCACCGCAAGCAGCGCCAAAGCCATCGCGAGGCATTTCACTATCGGCGACATCCCTTTCTATCCCTTACTCGTTCCCCGCGGCAAAATCTGACCATTTTGCAACTTCGCATCTCAGAACGGCATGTCGCCGTCGTCGGGTTTTGGCGGCAGGCCGCTCGGGTCCGCCGCGGACTTGAATCGTTCGACACGGCACGTCTCAGTAGACGCAAGCAGTTTTTCCAATTCGCTCTTCGTTATCATAGCCTCCTTATCACAAAATTATACCATATTCACACCTTCACCACATCCGGTCACCCTCACTTACTGCGAGTTCGCTTTTTGCCGAATTGGGCACTTCGCAGCTTCTCAAATTCTCCGCGCCAGTCATCGCCCTTCATCTTCCCTGCAGCAGCCATCATCTCGACAATCTCCTTTGCTCCGCGTTGGTAGTCAACGATATTCGTAAAAGCGTCAACCGAAACCCTACGGGGCATTGATTGATCCGCGTCATCACTCCGCCAAAAGCCACGATTGCTCCCCGGCGGCAATTCAGTATCTACCAGGTACACTCTGGCTTTCGGGTTCCCGATTGTGATGCCAAGCAACTTGTTGTACTCGGAATCTTCTTCCTCGGACTCCATATACATGGTATTCATCACATCACAATATACACAACCGGAGTCATCAATCCAATCAATGCCCGCATGCGAGGGAAACTTGAAATTCGCCAACACATCATCTGTGTAATTCCACCGTACGCGCACTTCGTCGCCATTTGCAATGAGCCGCCCGCCGTCTTCCGGCGATTCACCCTGAAAGCAGACAGTTCCGGACAACCGATATTTGCGCGGACGCAACACCTTGTCATTCAGGTACTTAATCCACCCAATGTAACCGTAGAACTTCTCACCTTCATCCCACTCGATGCTGCGGCCATCACCACCGACTCGCCATTGGCACCAGATACTAGGCATCACACGATCATCATGCCGAGAGTCGCGGATCTCCTCAATGATTTCGAATGTCCGATCGTCGATCCTCTTGTTGAGCGTAAACACACCCGAGAATTTCGTATTGTAGCCCATTTTACTTCACCTCCTTAACGATCTCATGGAGGGAATCGCCGCCCGCTTTCTTAACCCTTCGAACGGTGTGCTTGAGCTTTCCGATGAGAAAGTTGATCTCCAGCGACGATTCGGTTTCCGCCGTGGTGAGATCGGGCATGACGATGTCCGTCAGCGCCTCGCCGAAATGCCGCATCATGGAGTTGCGCTTCTGAGCGTCTGGTTCCGCGTGCAACGCCAGCAGCTCACGCTTCATCGCCCTGACCTCGGCATAGGTCTCGATGATGGAAAGCGTCGTGCGCACCGCCTGTTCGCCCTTCAGAATCGTTGCAAGCATATACAGGCCCTTTTCGGTGAAGACCTTGTAGCCGTGTTTGGAATGATGTCCTTTACCAGGATTGGTCTCTAAGGTCAAAATTTTTGATCTTAGAACCTTGATCTCTTCCTGCGTCAGCTCCACGACATATCCTGCCGGAAACTTCCCGGGATTGTTTTTGACTGCCTGATTGATTATGCGCGTCTCAACACCATACAGCGCTGCAACGTCGCGGTCCAGCAGAACTTGCTGGCCGCGGACTTGCAGCATGTCTTCTATGCCAATACCTGATATTTCAAGTCTGGATAGCCACCGACAAGTCGGGCCAAAGCGCCTGCGGAATCTATGGCCGCGAACACAACACTCTCTGAATGTTCGAGAATGTAGCGATTGCGGATGGAGGCCGTTCGTACATCGACACGCGCCACAGACCGAGCAACGGGCGAGATAACCAACAGACGCCCGGAGGCAATGGGCTCACGATAGAGCTTCGGAATGCCCTTCTCGGTCCATAGCTTGCGCGCCAGCACCCAAATGACCGGTTGCTTCCCCTGGAGGAGAAACGCCAGCACATCCCTTTCAAGCGGACTCTGAAAGCCGCCCATGACGCACACGCCCTCATCGCGCATCTCCGTCGCCCAGTCGTAGCACTTCATGACCGCCTCGGGCGGAACCTTGCGTGACGACAGAAAACCGACCTTGGGCAGATCAAGGATTGACTCATCTCCCAACGTAGCAATCTGTGCGGACTTGCTCATTCTCATCCCTTCTCCATATTTCGCTTCACATTAGCCCCTGTCCTTCACCGAGGTTAGTCATGTTGTTGCCAACTGCAAACTTTGTGCATTTTGAAAATGCACCATTTCTCCTTACTCCGCGTTTCCCTTCGCAACCTCCCAGTGTCCGCCCTTGCGCCCGCCGACTCTCACGATCTTGCCTTCGGACTTCAGCTGCGCAAGGTTCTTCTCCACGCCACGCACCGAAAGTCCGACTTCCCTTGCCAGGCGTTCGCGTGTGATGTACGGGTACTGGGCGATGAGATCAAGAATCTTTACCACACTTTTTACCATACCTTTTCCCACACTCATCTTCACTTCGGCCAATGCATCACGCAGCGCAAGAAGCATGAACTCGATGAACCTTCTGGCATCACCTGTGCGATCAGCAAAGGTGCGTGGCAATCTCCGTTATCTCGGCGACAAGCGAGATCATCTTATCGCTCAAAGTATAACTCGGGACTTTCCCGGTTCTCCGCGTCACATTTTTCTTCTTCATCCTCAACCTCCTCTTCATATTATATAACATCAGGCCACACCCAACGCCCGCCCGGTCGCCACCATCGCCCAAAAGCCGCTTGCAATTCTCCTCCAGGCGGCCACCAACTTCACAACCCCGCCCGTTTGATTTTTCTTACTCATATCTTTGCCGGTCTTCACTTTCTATTTCCTCCACTCATATCATTCGAACTGGCGCCAGTACGACAGACTTCCCCGTCCCGGCCTCGCCCGACACATAGAAGTTCCCGTCCTGCGCCATGGCAAAGTCAATCGCCGACGCCCGCTTTGGATCAAGTTTCTCTGTTTTCGGCAACCAACTCATGTTATTATAGAAAAATGCGTCTCAGACTTCAGCAGCCTTTTCAAGCGATTCTGAATACCGCCAATCGTCATCAGTATCTGCGGTTCGAAGATGTTCGCGGGGATATTGTCGTGAATCGTGCAGACGATCTGCCGCGCAGGGCCGTCCTCCGTCACAAAGGCGGCCTCTCGTCTCGCCCACTGCATGACATTGACCATCGGTCCGCTTTTGACTTCAAACAGATAAAACCGCTTCTCGATCTGGACGACCAAGTCCATTTCGGTGAACAAGTCCGACTCACCCTTCCGCGTTAACTTGACATTCTGAAACATCTTGTATGCGAGATGATTGTCCGTGCAGAACTTCCACACCACCGTGGAAATTGCATAGCGGAAGCATTGTTCAGCCCACATCGAGCGGAAGAAGCGCAACTGATGTTCGTTCGAAGGAAGCTGCACGGAAAAATCACTCTTCTTGTGCGTCCACTCTGTCGCATATCCAATCTTTTCCAGTTCCAAGAGAAAGTTCCGCAAATGTCCACTGTCCTCGGCATTCGGCACATGAAACTCGAATGTGCGCTTCTTTGCATTTACCTCCACTGCCAGCTTCGTCAGGAACGGCAGCAACACCCGCTTGTTCCTGAATATCTGCCGCGCCAGCTTGTAATCCTCGCCCGGCTGCTGGCTGACCTCTTCCTCATTGGCGATCTCGAACCCTCTCTCGCCAACGAACACCGCAAACGCTTTTGTCAGTTTAGTTGCCATGTCATTCTCCTCTCAGCAGCCTTCCGACCTTTGAATGGTGTCTTTACTTTCCAGCATTACCGTTGATAAATTCTTCATAATAAGTGGTAATTCCCCATCGGAAATCAGAGCAGCCCAACACACCTCTGCGTATGATTTCAGGAGAAACGCCGCACTTCAACAGAACCATTCCCATCATAAAACCCTCAAGCCAAAAATATGCTGACAGATACATCTTATCGTGTATGAGCGCCTTACTCTCTGAATGGGCAAACCCGTCACGTCGAGTTCGAAGATAATTTGTGTACGCCAACCATGCATTGTCATTATCAAGATGAAAGAATGCGCACTTCATATTAAGTCGCGCCAAATCAAACAGCTCCTGAATCTTTGGAGGCTTAAACTTCAGTCGCCTGTAAAGCCAGTCCTTCAACTCCGGTTTGCTCCCCAACATTGCCAAGACATTGTCTGCATTGGTTTTGTGAACTTGATACCCCGGCATCTCTTCTCGCTTAAGGTTCAAATCCTCTCCATACAAATTGCGCGCCAAACCCTCAAACATAAAAACGAGCTCCGGAACGCCGCCATATGGGACTGCCGTCTGCCCTAATCTAAAATAAACAAGGCGCCCACAAATCCCTTCAATTTCATCATTCAACTTGAAATAGTTTTCCACAATACGCGGCAGTTCTTTTTCAACCACATCGTATGGAACAAATATATCTTCTCGCTTTAACGGCGTCAACAGCTTCTGCGGCAAAGGCCTTCTATTTAGGTGCCAAGCAACACCTGCTGTTTTCATCGTTCCGCTCAATGGATAATCAGCCCTTCCACATCGACCATAATGCGTAGCATTCTTCCCAATCAACAGTCCAAAGAAGGAATTCAGACGGTGCTCATAATACTCGTAGCATCCCGTCTCACCATAATAGGGGAGCAACCCTTTTTTCGACTTAATAAAAACACACGGCTCATGACGCATCGTTTTCCGACTCGTTCCCTCCATTATCGACTGAACTGGAAGAAATGCCAAATAAACACGGACGAAGGCATCCTCAAATATCAGTCGATGAGGCTCAACATGCTTTGACTTGCCGTCCTTTGGGCTGAAACATCCTCGATTCAACCATACATTCAAATTGCTAATGCCAAATGCATAAGACTCAAATGCAATATCTTCAGCAGAATCAAACCCCAAATCTCCAACCCACATTTCAATAAAACCAAGCTCTGCCGATTCAGTCCCCAACCCAAATCCTCGGCTCATCAGGCTCTGATGCTCAAGACACTTAAGTAATGCTACATGACGTACTGGATGAACACACCCGCGCACAAAACCATCAAAATCTTTCGTTTCCCCCGGGTAGCCGAACAATCGCAGCGATGCGCCATCTTCTCCATGAGAAAACGCGACCACCCCAGAAGCTTTCGTCTCTGTTCCCGGTCGCCACCAATATCCGCTCGCCCGAAAAGGTTTGAACTCATCATCCAAGCTCACAATCGCGCCAGCAACTTCATGCTCTTCTTCATCATCCATTGCAACATCCTCCTCTAAGCGTCACAAACATACCCCACACTCCGCCCACACCGCACCAAGTTCATTCGCCACATCTTCTAATGTCTTTAGTCCCTGCACCCAGCGCGGATTACGCAAGAATCCATATTCATCCAACAAGACGCCCTTATCTCCAAAAGAAAAAGCATGCTCGTGATGAACCATCCGAGCATCTACTTTTGAAGTCTCTATCAAATATCGTTCCACACCATTTCCCACTCGATCTTCACCAAATCGTCAAACAACTGCTTGCAGTTTTCCTGCTTCCAGTCATAGTTTCGCTGATAGACAGGAATGACGAATCGCTTCTTCGATCCGTCCATAAACTCCACTAATCTTGTCTCGTTGCCTTTCACAAGGAAAACACCTCAATTAATCACGTGCTAAATTGACACCCGTAAGAAGCCCACAAGGCTTATTGACAAATTATGTCATACAACTCTTGCAAATCTGCAGGAATACGATTGTTAACTCTTTGATATTTGGCAATCGACACCGCAAAATCGCGAAGCGACACTTTATCTGCAAAGGCACGTTGCCGAACCTGACCGAACAACTCCTTGCCCGGAAATGTCTGCGTCCACATTCCATCATTCAAATTAGACGTGTATCGCATAACTGTAACATGGACCTTTTCTGCGATAGCATCTTTCGTCAGAGTCTCCTTGGATCGGTCCGTCATTGTGGCCACCCAATTTGCATTCACGATGTATTCACAGGCCTCTTTCTCACTTTTTAAGGAGAACACAGAAGGATGCTTCGGGAAGTCATCGAAAAATGTCTTGCGAAGATCAGCAATCACATCACAACAGGCGACCGAGTAAACCATTTGACCAGCAATCGCTTTAAGTTCACTTTCAAAATCAAATCGAGTATTGGCGGACGCCTTCTCGCATGCTTTCATTGAAACAGCATCAATCAAATAATTCTCTATTTCATGACATGTACCACGGAAAATCTCCGTTCCTTCTTCATGCCACTTGTCGTGGTTGTCTCGCCCGAAATCCTTATCAATCAGTCCGTATGCGTTCACGCCAGCATGCTTTCGCTCAAACGCAACAATGCCCTTGACCGCATGAACACATCCAGCAACCCGTACCTCAACCGAACCTGAATCAAAGACAAAAAGCTCCTTCAGGTATTCTGCCGTCAGTTCATCCTCCACATAGAGGCGTGCCTTGTATCCCCGCGCCCCAAATCCACTCACAGTACACCTCCCTTCAAGAAGAAACGCTGCGATTCATAGACCGAGTTCCAGATGTCTTCGGAATGTGTCGCCACCACAAACTGCGATTTGGGAGAAACTTCAAGCAAAACAGGCAACAACAGCCGATGCCACACCTGATTCAAGTGCAACTCCGGCTCATCCATGAACACAAAGTCATACGGACGGCTTCTAAGTTCCTGTTCGAGTATCAACGCAGCAATCAGGCAGAACAACTCAATTTCTCCTGAACTGAGCGCGTCCACAGGAATCGGTTTTTCGACGTCTTTCTTCCGCAAAAAAATGTCGAACTTCATCTCACCGGCAATGTCCGCCAAGAACTCCATTTCCTCATCTGGATAAAACCGCCGCCAAGCCTTGTTCAACCGCTCGAACACCTTCTTGACCGTGTCAGCCATACCCTTGCCGGATGCGTAGCCCGCATATCCTTGAAGATTCACAAGCATTTGCTTGATGTCCGCAAGATTGTTTTCACCGGACGACACCGTCTGCACAGGATCACCGTTCCCCATCGTCATGCCAAGCCCCCCAACCAATCTTGGCGCACGCCATGACGAGAGATAGTACATCTTAAGTTTCCGCAACGCCTGAATATCCTCAATGGGCATCGGCAATGCCTGTGACTTCCCCTTCCCAGTCACAGTGGCATAGAATCCTTTGTTCGCGACATTGGACAGGCGAATCAAATCTCCATTCTCTTCACGAACCAGTTCTATGGAAACTTCACCCAACGCTGACCCTCGCACATCCTGACGAACGATATTTTGGTACGCCGGATTAAGCGTACTCATGCACGCCTCCAGAACGCTTGTCTTTCCGCTGCCGTTCAACCCTGCCAAAACACACATGCCATTGGCATCGTGCAAATCAATGTCAACCGACCGAATCGCTCGGTAATCCCTGATTTGAATTCGCGATATCTTCATTGGACCCAGCTCCTTTGCCTCACCACTTGACCTTGAAAACCGTTTCCTGTCCGTCTCCGCATGTGTCAGCAATTCGGATTCATCCAGCTCCCGCCCGTAAATCCGAATGGCATGGATTGTCCCGATAAAACCATTGCTGAACTGCGCCAATTTTGATTTACCTAATCTGACATTATTGATGTATGCTATATCACGATGTTCAGCCGGGTATGCAGCGCAAAAAATCACCGTACCGTTTACGATAACGCGGAGCAACCGATACTGTCCAGAAATCGACACGCTCAAATGTACCAACGCATCCGTGGGGACACGTTCAAAACGGCTAATGGCAGATGGCAATGATCCCGCAACCAACGATCCATCACCCCGGCCATACAGCCCATGCTCACTAAAAGGCCCGACATCATGCGCCGACACTATCGAAAACATTCGCGCTTTTGCGGAAATCGTCAGTGCATACTCAATTGTAAAGCCGGTCCTATCTGCTGCATTATAGGCATCAATCACATCGCGGAACTGATTAACATCCGTAACCGACATTGATGCCCGTCCATCGAAAAAAGCACCGTTATCAAACCAAGAGACACTCCCCTCGTTGATTGAAGCACTTCGGCCTTCATGGGCCAAGTCCGCCCATGTTGTCGCATTCAAACTTGTTTGATTCTTAGCGACGTTACAAACACCATCAAACCAAAGCAATAATTTGTCGGCGGAATACACATCCTTTTTGGGTTTCGCCGCCCACATCGCTCCACGAGCTCCTATCAGCATAAGATCCCCTCCTTACATTACAACACCACCTCAGTCTCGTCGCCGCAGATGTTGCGGAGGCGGAGGCGGAGGGGCTTCTTGGAACAAGCGATGGTGCCGTTCCAGTATTTGTTGGTCTTGGTTCCGTTGAGCCGGACGAGTCCAAACTTGTCGATCAGGATCTCCGCGTCGGAATGCCATGCTCCGGTCTTGCGGGTGCAATCGACCGAAATGGACTCGATCATCTCCAGTCCCGTCTCGGAGACCTTGATCTCCTTGAACTTCTTGCCGGGCTTTTGATTCAGGAAGCAACGCTCGTTGAACTCGGCGATTCTGCCGCGAACGCGATCCGAATCGAACTTCTCAATCGTGATGAGATACTTGTTGATCAAATCGTCCTTGTTGTCGCCGATGGAGTATTCAACCGTGTCGTTGACAACCACATCGCCCAGCACGGATTTGAGGTCGCGCAACTCCACTTTGATCAACGACGTGTCATCTTCCTTGATGATCTTGTTGACTTCTTCCTGGTCGATCTCGATGTAATAGACAATGACCTTCTTCGTGCCAGACGGCAAATCAGGCATCGCCTCATGCAAAATCCGGAACATGAGCGGAGCATCCAACACGCGCGTGGTTGAATCCATCAAGTTCGGAACATAAACAGGAATCATCCCCAACTTGGAATCATGGATCGCCCCTTCCCAGAACGAATCAAGCGCATCCTCATTGCGCAAACCGGGAATAAGTGACTTGATTTTATCCATCGTCTGAACTGGATTGCGATAGAGCTGAACTCCATCTTGCACGTCAAGGCATTTGAATGAAGTACCATCAATGGCGCACAACCGATCGCGCGTCGTCTGTACCGAGTTGAGACCCACATCAGCATGGATGAACCGCCGCCCCAACTTCGCCGCAGCTGCTGCAGTCGTACCACTCCCACCAAAGAAGTCTGCGACAATCATCCCCGCATCAGAAGACGCGTTGATTATTCGCTCCAGCAAAGCCTCTGGTTTTTGCGTGGCATAATCAACAGGCTCTTCCTTGTCGGCTGGCTGCAACATGGACATACGCCACACATCATCAACAGTATACTCATCAGATTCAATGTAAATCACCTTTCCATTCTCATCCTTAGCATTGACAAGCTTCTGTTCCTCCTTGCTCCAAACACGCTTGATTTGCTTGACCTTTTCAGCTCGCTTTTCCTGAATTGGAGAGAACCTGAACTTATCCCCCTTACAGTAAACATAAATTACATCATGATTCGATGCAAATCGCTTCACATTCCCTTGCATCTTATTGTAGTAATGCCAGATAATCTCATTAACAAAATTGTCCTCGCCAAAAATCTCGTCCATCAGCACTTTCACATAATGACCGATGTGCCAATCAAGATGCACATAGATAGATGCAGTATCGCTCATCACCGATTTGATGGCGCAGAGATTCTCATACATCCAGTTGAGATACTTCTCCTTCTCCCACACGTCGCCGTACATCTTTTCCTCAAAGGCGGCGAGACGGTCGTCATCGATCTGTTCGCCCTCTTCGACCTTGCCAGACTTGCCCTTAAGCGGATTACGCCGGAGATAGACTTTCTTCGCGTAGTCCGCGCCGGACGCAAACGGCGGATCAATGTAAACAAGGTCAACCTTGACCCCCTTATCCTTCAGGTAGGCGCATGCGCTCAGGCATTCGCCGCGGATCACGAGATTGCCTGTCTTGGCATCCGTACCGACCTGCTCCTTCAGCTCCATCTCATAACGCGGCATGCCACGGCGAATACGGTCCTTGACCTTGTCATCGCCGTAATAGCGCAACGTACGCGTGAAATTGAGAATCGCCTGTCCCTTGACCGGATCGGGTGTAAAAGGTATGAATTTCGCGCTCATCACTTACTCCTTGAAGAACTTGTTGATCTCATCCACCAGCAACCCCTGCCACTGACCGCCCTTGTCTTCCTGCAGATAGAGGTAATCGTATTCGGGAAATCCGTTGCCGCCCTTGTTCTGCGCAAGGAAGGTCGTCTGCATAAACGCCTTGCGCGACTTGAACGCTGGATCATTGGCGTAGAGTTCGCCCTTGGTTTCGACAATCAGGCACTTGACGATCTTCTTACGCGCCTTGTCCCGCTGGATGATCAGGAAGTCGGGCGTGTACTGTCCGACGGACTGCTGGATGCCGCCGACCTTGCGATAGCAGCGGATGCGGAACTCGGTAAACGGCGCATCGCCGTTGTAGTAAATCTCAAGATGCTTTGATTTCAGCTCGGCCGTGGCAATCGCCCGCTTGAAGAAGTCCCTCTCAAAGCCGCTGTCGGTCTTGTAGGGCAGATAGTGGTAAGAATAATCCTTGGCGTTTGCGCCGGACTCTGCACGAGCGATCTTCTCACGATAAAGTGCTGCCGCATCTTCATCTTCCTCTGCGATGGCCTCTTCCAGTCGCTGACGCCACTTCTCGACATTCGGATTCGTCGTGACCGTGGAGATACCCTTCTCGTCATCGCGAATGATCTGTGCACATTCCTTTTGGTTGGGGAGATATGACTTTTCGTCGGCGACAAGCTCCTCACGATGCTCATTCAGATACTGCACATTCAACAGCTTTGCATCAGTCGGAATTTCCTCCTCGTTGACCGTCAGCTTGCGGCTCGGCCAATAGGCGCGGCGAATTGCAGACCGAATTTCGTCTTGGCGATAGGATGCGGAAAGGACGCTATCACCATCCGAATCCTTGACCGAAATCAATTTGAATATCTCACGGAGAATCTTGTCCTCGGCTTTCAATTCCGCAAGCTTAAGTACGCCAAAACTCTCCTTGCTGACCTCCGAAAGCCAAGCCGAATAGGACATGGCGAACGGACGATCGGCATAAGAGCCATGCGTCGTGGAAATGTCCTTTTTCGTGTCCTTGAAATCGCCGGTGGCGATGGTTTCCGTAGTGCGAAACCCCTTCAACTTGCGCTTCAAGGCCTTGAGGCGTTCTGCAACCGGAACCTTGTCCACGGCCACATCATCCCCATAGCTGACCTTCAGCTGGTAGAACGGCAATGTGGGCAGATCGAGCTTCGCCGTGCGGTCATAGCGCTTGATGAGAATACCGTCCGTCACGCCAGACTGGAAGGCCTGAAGAGTCGTGTGCTGCTGCTGCGCCAGCTGGTCTTCAAGATGCTTTCCGTTGGATGCGTTCAGATAGATCGAGGCCGACTCTTCCGCGGCATTCTCAACCTCTCGCATGCATCGGCAGGACGTCTGCAAGACCATCTTGCGCGGACAGTCGCCGTCCTGCGAAAGAATAACCCCGGCGAGGCTGCGGCAATCCCAGCCTTCCTTGCCGATCTGCACAAGCAACACGACACGCTTCTTAGAAAACGCAAAATCGAGCTGCTCGAATTCAAGCTGAGCACCCTCGGGTTCCTTATACTTGGCATTGCCCCGATGGTATTTGAGGATTGCAGTCGCCGGATCGAGTCCACAGCCTTTGACGATCTTCGCGACCTCGGGATAGACCTCTTCCTCCAACCGATCCACCCCTCCACAGTAAATGGCCAGCTTGGCGAAACAACCGTTCGCATATTTCTTGCGACCGAACCTCTCAAAGAACTCCTTGACGCCACGACGCACAATGGAAAGTGGCTGGGTGGCCCCGCTCACCACAGTCACAGTCGGCTTCTTGAGGAAATCACCGACACCACACACCAACGGATAATAGTAGACAGTGCTGGCGATCTCCTCCGTCTTAAACGCAATGCCTGCGCCCAATTCCACCTTTTCGGCCTTGTCAAGATAAGGCGTACCCGAAAAACCCAAGACGGAATTGATACCAACTCCACCAGCCGCCCAGTTGTTGACCACCGCCCGTAACTTCACCTCGTCCGACTTGTCAGTTTGAGATGCCGTATGATGCGCCTCGTCAATCAAAATGGCAAGCGACGGAATCTTTCCAATCGTGGCCCGCAGTTCATTGGCCCGCTCCGCCTTTTCATCGTCCGTCAGACGAAGGAGCATGCCGCTCTCATCCAATGCCACCCTGTCAAGGATGACCTTTTCGGCATTGGTGACCAAGACAACGCCAAACATTTCCTGATAAGGCTGAAACCGCGCAATCTTCTGCACATTCGGATTCCGCACCTGATTGGACTTGGATGAAGTCGTCTCGGAATCAAGAATCTCAAACTTGATGAGTTGCTTCAGGTTTGACGCCAACGGGTCGGGAATCACCCACGCCGGATTAAATGCCTCAATCGTACGCAAGCTCGGAACAATAGATGATTTCGTTCCAGACGGCGCCAGCACGATGAAGTTGTGCGCGAAGGCGGGATTCTCCGGTTCCTGTTGCGCATACATCAAATCAAGATACATGAACGCCGCCATCAGATAGGTTTTGCCAGCTCCCATCGGCAGCGAAAACAAATAGTCTGGATAGGAAACGCGATAGAAGATTTGATCGAATACATCCTCCGCATTGATCCTCTCGGGCGACTCCTTCAGAACCTTCGCCAGATCAGGCGCAAGAACATCCTTGGCATCCTCTTCCTTCTGCAGGGCGAATTCCAAAAGCGCCGCAGATGCGGGATGCGTCACAAGATAGGTTCGCGTTGTAGATGAAAGCGGTACTGCATTCAAGTCCAAAGAACTAAACGCCCCCTCGGAAAACAACTTCGCTAATGGCCTGTTGCCACACGCAATTTTAAGGAACAAATAGGTCTTAATGGCATCAACCTGAATCTCACGCAATCCCGCCCCTGATTTCGACCGCTCAAGCATGTACTGGATTGTCTCGCGCACCGGACAATCCGGCCTCGCGATCCACGCGTCACGCTTGTGCTTTATCATTTCGTGAAACATTGAATTCCCTTTCAAACCCTGTCGCAGTCTATTTCATGTATTTTATCATAATTTACCTATTGTGGGGTACACATGAACAGACCCGGAAACCACCAGCGTCTTCTTCGGTGACTTGAAGGACATGTCCCCAACCGGGAGAAGCCACGTGCGATCCCCCGATCCAGGGATCGCATGCAGCCCCTCTTCAAACTTCGTCTCAGTGTTGTCGAATATCTTTGACATCTCAGCCCTCAATTACGATATAATTCGGAACTTCCAATGCAACTTAGCCGCAAGTTTGTCGTTCGGTTGACAGACAACAATCTTGTTCTCGTTTATGCTCATTTGTTTTCTATGCGCATATTATACCAAACATCTCGCCTTTCGCCCATTACAAACGCCGTCTCCAGCGTGGCAAAAGTGCCGCTGTGGTTTGAAAAGGTAAACATGGTTTTGGGGAACGTTTAGTTCTGCGGAGTGCATTGATTCTCCTGGATGTGATCGATGGAGTGGATAATTTCTCCC
>CACYNF010000002.1 GCA_902775595.1 uncultured bacterium
GATGCCGATGCCCCAGGACTGAAAGAGGCACGCGAAAAGCTGACCATCATGCAGATGAGCCGTGAGGAACAGCGTGCATACGAGAGCTACTGGATGGATCGACATATCCTTGAAAACACCATGACCACCGCACGCGGCGAAGGGAAACAGAAGCCGCCTCACGACTGGCCTCCGTTCATTTTCGCCTTGTAGGGCGCGTAGAACGCGCCGAAGCCGAAGGTCTGGCAGATGCGCGCGAACTTGACCGCGTCCCACATCACCTTGTAGCGGCGCGGCCTCCACCAGCCGAAGCTCTCGCAGGCGACCTTTATCCCGTTCCTGCGGAAGCGCTCGTTGCTCTCGTCGAACGTCTCGCGCCGTCCGTCGGACTCGCTCCACTCGACGTCGTGGATCATCGCGACCGGCTTGAGGCTCGGGTGCAGCGCGTCGAGCGCCGCACGGAGCCAGCCGGGGAAACCCTCCGGGCCGATCCCGTTGAACATATCAGCAAGCTGCTCGTCGGTGTACTTCGCGAGCAGTTCGCGGTTCTCCAGCTCCATGTCCTCGCACGCACGGCGAAGACGCCTGATTTCATCGATGCCTTCCATCGTCATTCCCCTCCTATCCTTTCGAGTTCCCTCGTCTCCACGAGATAGACGTCGTCCGCCAGCTCGAGGAGCGAGAACATCCACTTGCCCTTCTCGACCTTCGGGTGTCCGTACCAGTCGGTCGTGTACAGCTCCGCCGCGCCCGTGAACGCAATCGTCGCGCCGCCGTCGGCGGAGACGTCCAGGTACAGTATGAACGCCCGCGCGTACCCTGCGGCGGTCTTGCGCCCCGGAAGCGCGAACACGGCGTTCGTCCCCTCGACGGCGGCGAAGTTGACCGCGCGGTCGCGGAGCTTCATGTCGGCGACGCGCGAGAGCTGGTAGCCCGGCGGGTCGACGACGACGTTCGTCGCGACGTAGGAGTCCGCGCCGAGCGAGCCCCTGCGGGCGTACGTCACCTTGTCCCTCGTCACCGTGTCGGGAATCGACGCGCCGAGGGCGCAGAGGAACGCGGCCGAGGCCGCGAGGAGGACGAGCCTACGCATTGCGCACCTCCCCTCCGAGCGCGCGGCACACGACCGCGAGCGCGGCGCGAACGCCGTCGTCCGTCGCGAAGTCGAACTCCTGTCCCTTGAGCGCGTTCTGGAACGCGCCGAGGTTTTCGAGCGCCTCCGCGATCCTGTTCAGCTGGCTGAAGTACGAGTTCTCCGGCATGGGTCAGTCCTCCTCCCAGATGCAGCCCTTGAGGATCACCTCGGCCTCGTCGTCCGACATCCCGGCGTACCGCTTGACGGCGGAGAGCGCCTCGGCGAACATCTCGTTGTCCTCGCGGAAGTTCTGCGCGGCGAGGTAGTAGTCCCAGTACCCGCGCTCCTCGATCCACGTCTTCACCAGCACCCACTTGTCCGCCGCCTTGAGCGCGGCGACGAGCTTGAGCTTCGAGAACACGCGCGACTTCGACGGCTGCGGCTCCCCACGCACCTGCTTGTAGATGCGGGTGATCGCCTCCGCGCCCTCGTCCCATCCGCTCGGACAGACCGTGCATCCGGCCTCCGGCGCGGGCGGCTCGTCGACGACCCGCTTCCACCCCGCCGCGAGGTAAGTCGCGGCCGACGGGTTCGAGACGACCGTCCCGTCCTTCTCCTCCAGGCTGTCCGGGGCGTACTCGACGTCGCCCCTGAAGAGCCTTCCGTATTTCATGTTCATGGTTTCTCCTTTCGTTTGCTTCAGAGTCTTTCGAGGACAACTCCGTCCGCGCGGACGGTTCCGTCCTTCCCGTGGAAGCGGCATCCCGCGTTCGCGTCCCACGGGAACTTCGCGTTGTATCCGGCGACGATGTTCCCGGTCGGAGCGACCTGCCGTATCTGGTCAACCGTCTTGTCCGGAATCCAGATGTCCATCAGGTTCGGCGTGTCGGCGAAGCAGCGCGTCGAGATCTGGTCGACGCGCGAGAAGCGCAGCTCGCGAAGCCTGGTGCAGCCCATGAACACGGACCTCCACATCGTGCCGCCGACGAACTCGAGCCTCTCCAGCTCCGTGCAGTGCTCGAAGGTCCCGTCGTAGAAGTATTCCGCATCGGGCGCGACCACCTCCCTCAGCTTCGAGCAGTAGGCGTAGTCGCGCTGTCCGAAGACGGTGACGCCTGGCAGCACGACCCGCTCGAGGTTGGCCGCCCGCTTGAAGCAGGCAGACAGGCTTCGCTCGACCATGCCGGAGTGGTCGACGACAGACCTCACTGCGGCGTCGTAGGCATACTGCGGCTGGCCGTCAAGCACGCGGAACCCGAGTCCGCGCACGTTCTCGAACAGGACATGGTGTCTTCCGTACGACTTGAACGTGTGGTCGACGTAGACGTCTCCGCTCCTGTAGGTGCGCTCCTCCGCCACGCTCCCGTCGCCCCATCGGACCTTGACGGGCCTTTCCTCGGCAAACCAGAAGCCGAAGCGGATGAAGAGCCCCGTCTCCGGGGTCATCTCGACTACAACCTCCGTGCCGAAACCCGTGTCGTCCCAGAGGCACTGCCTTGACGCGACCTGCATCACGACGCCTCCCACGCTACGTCGTCGAGCCACACGCAGTCGCCGCCCTTGGCGACGCTTCCGTCCTTCTGGTAGCGCCACTCCGCCCTGTGCCTGCCTGAGCCCGACACGACGATGCTCCATTTCCTCCAAGCCTGCTCGCCGCTGGCCGTCGCCTTGGCGACGCCGTCGACGAAGAGCGTCGCCTTGTCGTAGCCCGACTCGCTCGACACCTTCCACCAGAAGGAGAGCGTCCCCGCGCCGTCGAACTCCGTGAAGAGGGACGAGCGCTGGCTGTCGCCGACCGCGCCGCTCCTCGCGACCTCGCCGCGTTCCGAATCCGCGTCGAGCGTCCACTTGCCGTCGCCGTCCGTTGTGAAGACGAGTCCTCCCGCCAGGCAGATCGCGGGCGCGTACTTGTCGACGTACGTCTCCCACTCCGCGACGAGCCTCGTCACCGACGTCTTCACGGTGTCCGTCGCCTCGACCTCGACGCCGTCCTCGGTCAGCCAGCGCAGAAAGGTGTACCCGGTACGCGTCGGGACGGGGAGCCGTCCGTACTTTGCGCCGAGGATGAAGTCGCCCTTCGGCTGGTCCACCTCGCCGCCGTTCGGGTCGAACGCCACCTCCTGCACGATGGAGACGAGCTTGCGGTTCACGACGAAGAGCCCGTCGTCCGTCTCGGTGAAGGCGAACACGTTGACGCCCGTTACGCACGCGAACGTGCCGTCGTCCCTCTCCTCGAAGGAGAACGTCTCGCCAGTCGGCACGGCGAACGTCACCTCGGGGACCGAGTCCGCCGTAATGACGAGGCGGAGCAGGAAGTCGCGCGCTACGCCCGCCGTCCTCGGCGGGAAGTTGATCCTCACCGGATCGGAGTTCTTCAGCTCGACGCGCGTGACGCTCCTGTCCTGAAGCCCGACGGCTCCATCGGTCACCACAGCCTTGACGAGCGGATAGCCCGCCGAGCGAGAGCCGTCTCCGCCGCCTCCGCCGGAGCCGCCGCCTCCCGATCCGTTGCCGTTTACGAGATAGACGAGTTCCATCCGTCAGCCCTCCCTTTCGATTTCGATTGTCTCGTTGATCGGGACGTAGGTGAGGTCTTCCGCCTCCTCCCATCTCCCGTAGGCCCACATGACCCTGACGCACCCGTCGGGGTCCTTGTCGATCCTGTGTATCGGACGCTTTTCGCCGGTGCCGAAGCATGCGTATACGATGCCTCCGTCTTCCTTGACGAGGTACGCCTCGAGCTTTCTTTTCTGGAAGTGCTCGCTCGTCGCCTCGAACCCGTAGCAGTCGATCTGAATTTTCATCGGTTATCCTTTCGTCACTGTCCTGACGTTCTTGCGCGAGACCATGAAGAGGTTGTCGGCTGTCTCGGTAAACATGAACACGGCGGTCGTCCCGGCCTCTATCTCCGCGAACACGTCCTCGTCGTCGCTTTCATAGCCGACGTCCGAGGGGAGCGTCCACTCGGTCGCGACGGTCATGCTGAGGCGCAGCATGAAGCTCCGCGCCTTGCCCGCCGTCTTCGGCGGCATCCTGAAGTTCTGCGAAGTCGAAGGTCCGTAGAACGAGTACACGTTGACCGCCTTGTCGTAGAGCTGCGCCCCGGTGTGGTCGATGAACGGCGTCCTTATGTCGAACGATGCCAGCCCCGCCGGGAGTCGCCCTGCCGGGATCGTGCCGTCCGCTCCCACGAGCTGCCAGTCTCGGAACTGGAGCGTCCCGTTCTCCGCGTTCTGCCCCGTTCCGAGCTGCACCGTCGGTAGCGTAGTGCGCGCGGACGTCGAGCCCGCGACCGCACCCTTGCCGAGGGACGCCGCGCCGATTCCCCACGCCTGCGCCGCCTTGCCGACAGCGACCGCGCCAGAGTCGTTAGAGCCCGATCCCGTGCCGGAGCCCGCAGACGAGTTCCATCCTATCGCGACGCCGTTCGAGGTGACGTTCGCGCCCTTGCCGAGTCCGATGGAGTACCCTTCGTCGCGCCACTTCCTGAACACGGGGTCGCTCTCCTCGTCGATTCCGCCGCCCGCCTCGATGCGCTCCTCGACGGCGCTCTTGAGGCGCGCAAGCGCGTCGGTGATGTTCCTGAAGGACGCGAAGTACGAGTTGCAGCACGGGCGCGCGCCCTCCTCCGGCGGCGTGCCGTCGTCGCCATCGTCCGGCGTCACCGCCTTCGCGAGCGCGTCGAGCGCCGCTACGATTCCGTCGAACGCCTCGAAGTACGAGTTGGGCTTGTGGGGCTCCACCCCTTCCCCGGTTTCGTCTCCGTTGAAAGCCATGATGTGTTTCCTTTCCTATTCCCGGATTTTCGTTCCGCCCCAGTCCTCGTAGAAGAGGGCGCGGAGCGCGTCGCCCGTCCCCGCGACGACATCGTCGTGGTCGGTGACGTAACCCTCCTGTCCGTTCATCGTCTCCGGCATGAGGAGCAGGGGATCGTCCGTCCACGCGCCAGTCAGCCCCGCGCAGCCCTTGTAGCACATACGCCCGGACTCGACGTTCGCGCTCCACGCGGGGATCGCGCCTTCCGCGAGCGTGTTCTGGTAGCACTGGTCGCACTTCGTCATCGCCTTCGGCCAGGGCGGGAGCGCGCCTCCCATCCCCGTGCAGCCGTCGTACACTCCCGTGCAGTCCGTGAACGAGGGACCCCACTTCGGGAAGCCGCCCGTAAGTCCCTCGCAGTATTGGTAGCAGCAGAACGCGTCCTTCATCGAGCGCCCCCACTTCGGGACCGTCCCCCTCACGCCGCGCCAGCCGCAGTACGTTCCGTTCGCGGACTCGACGAAGTCGCCCCACTGCAGGGGGTAGACAAGAGGCCGCACCGTCGCGCGTATGCGCCGCGTCGCCGCGTCGATTGCGTAGGCGGTCGTGAAGCGGAACCACTTGAGCCGCCTGTCGAACCTGACGCGGTATCTCCCCCTGGCGTCCCAGTTGTGCGCGAGCAGGGTCTGCGTCTTCGGCCAGTCCTGTTTCGTCCCGTCGCCCCAGTCGACGCCTATCGCGTCGTTTCCGCCGAGCGGCGTGAAGCTGAACTGCACCTGGCAGTACACGCCGTCGGCGACGTGTTCGTCCGTGAACTCGATGTCGAAAACGGTATCCTCGTTGAGAGGCCCGCCGCCTGCGAACATCTGCGCGATTGCAGCAGTCATTGTCCGTCCTCCTTCTTTGCAAGTACAAGAAACACATAGCTCGTCGACGCCTTCTCCTCCCACTCGGCGACGAGCGTCATGCCGTTCGTCACCTTGGTGTAGGGCGTCGCGAAGTCCCCGCCGCTCCCGATCCTCCAGCCGAGGAACCTGAAGCCGGGGCGCGACGGCTTCGGGAGGCTTCCGAGGTTGCTGCCCTCGTAGTACTCCCGCGTCGGCGTCCTGACCGTTCCGCCGTTCGGGTCGAACGTGACGGTGTGCTTCGGCGGAAGCGGAACCGGCGGCTCAGGGGGCTCCGGCGGTTCGGGAGGCTCCTCGCCGCCCGACCAGTGCGCGAAGAGCTCCGTCGGCGTGTCCGCGCCGACCGTCTCGACGCCCGTCACCGCGACGCCGCCTTCCTCCGCCGTGAACCAGCCGAGGAACTCGTGCCCCTCCCAGCTCGGCGTCGGGAGCGTCCCGATGGGCGAGCCGTAGAACACTGTCTTCAGGTAGTCGTTCGCCGAGGGGAGCGAGCCAGCGCCGGGGTTGAACGCGATGACGACGGACGGGATCAGCTCCCACGATGCGTAGAGCGTGTGGTTTCTGCCCGTCGCGACGACGGTGTCGGATGTGACTCGCGTCCCCGCTCCGCCCGTCTCCGTGAACCATCCGAGGAAGTTTGCGCCCGAGCGCTCCGGAACTGGAAGCTCTCCGTATGCCTCGCCGTACCACACCTCCTTCGTCGTCGGCGAGACCGTCCCGCTTCGCGCGTCGAACGTCACCGTGTAGGGCGTCTCCGTCCAGTGCGCGTACAGGGTCTCGTCCTCGGCGGTTGCCACGACCGTGTCGTTCGTGACGGGTTCGCCGCCATCGGCCTCGGTGAACCATCCGTCGAACCTGTAGCCGGGGCGCTCCGGCGTCGGAAGCCAGCCGTAGGTGTAGCCGTAGTAGGCGGTCGTCGTCTCGGTCGAGACCGTCCCGCCGTTCGGGTCGAGCGTCACGACGTGCGCCGCTGCGCGCCAGTGCGCGTAGAGCGTGTGGTCGGCAGTCGTGTTCACGGTCGAGTCCGCGTCCCGCCACGAGCCGCCCTCCGCCGCCGTGTACCACCCGTCGAACGAATATCCGTACTTCGCCGGGGTCGGGAGCGTCCCGTACTTCGAGCCGTAGACGACGGTCTTGGAGGCGGTGTCGACCGAGCCTCCGTTCGGGTCGAACGAGACCGTGTACTCGTTGCCGCGCCAGTGCGCGTAGAGGCTGTGGCTCCAGGGCGTGGAGACGGGCGTCTCCGCCCTCACCTCGTCGCCGCCGCTCGACTGCGTGAACCACCCGGCAAACGTGTATCCCTCGCGCGTCGCCGTGGGGAGCGTCCCGTAGGGCTCGGCGAACGTCACCGTCCTCTCGGACTCCGAGACGCTGCCGCCGTTCCCGTAGAACCAGACCGTGAACTGCGCGTGCCGCCAGTGCGCGTAGAGCGTGTGTTCCTCCGCTCTTTCCACCAGGGTCTCGCGCGTCACCTCCGCGCCGCCCTCCCTCTCGGTGAACCAGCCTACGAGCTCGTAGCCGTCCCAGTAGCCGGACGGCAGCCACGAGTAGTTCGAGCCGAAGTACACGTAGTTGTAGTCGGCCTGCTGTCCGGAGCCGTTGAAGTCGAAGTTGACCTTCACCTGCGCCGTCGACCAGTGCGCGTAGAGCGTGTGGTCCTCGGCCCTGTTCATCGTCGACGTTTCGGTGCGGCGCGAGCCCCCGTCGGCCGCCGTGTACCATCCGTCGAACGCGTAGCCGTACCTCGTCGGCACGGGAAGCTCGCCGTACTTGTCGTAGTACCTGACCGTCTTCGACGCGACGGGGCAGGAGCCGCCGTTCGGGTCGAACGTGACCGTGTAGGGAAGCCCCTCCCAGTGCGCGTAGAGCGACTGGCTCGACGTGATCGCGACAATCGTATCGGGCGTCACCTCGTCGCCGTCCGTAGACTTGGTGAACCAGCCCTTGAACGTGTAGCCGTCGCGCGTCGCCGTCGCAAGCTCCCCGTAGGGCTCGCCGTAGGTGACGGTCTTGGATGTCGGCGTCGCGGTGCCGCCGTTCCCGTAGAAGTTGACCCTGTACGTCCTCGCGGTCAGCTTCGCGTAGACCATGTAGTAGGTGCCCGCTCCCGTCGTCCACTTCTTGGCGTTGCGCTGGATGTACGAGAACGAGATCGTGCTCGACGCTGTCATCCTGACCGTCGCGTCGTCCATGTGGACGGAGTCGGTCCGCGCCCTGTCGGCGGTGAACGTGTACCACCCGTCGAACGTGTAGCCCGCGACGGACGGCGCGGCGATGTTCCCGGAGTCGCTGTCCTGCGCGGAGATCGCGCAGATGCCGTGCGAGGCGTCGTCGACGTAGCCGCCGATGTCCGACCTGTACGCCGCGAGGGTTATCGTCTCGCTCGCGGGCGTGCTCGCCTTGCGCGTGACGGTGACGGACGCGGGAATCTGCGAGGCGAAGCCGACTGTCATCCAGGCCATGACTCCGCCTCCTTTCCGTCAGATGAAACTCATTCGATCCTGAGAAGTTTTCCCGATACGTCGAACACGACTGTGCAGAACGGATCGTCCGTCGTCGCCTTGCTTCCGCGCGTCGTCCCGCAAGGCTGGTCGTGCTTGACGAGCGTCCTCACGCCGGGGAGGTTCGCGACCACCGTGCACACGCCCGTCGGATGCTCCTCGTCGTGCCCGTAGAAGTTGAAGTGGACGCGGAACCTCCGCTCGTCCGCAGCCGCGCTCCACGGCGTCATCCATAGCCTCGCCCACTCCGCGCCCTCGACCTGCGTGATGTCGCCGGAATACTCGATGTGGTATGCGCCCACGTCGTGCGCCCTCGCGGTCGAATAGGAGTAGCCGATCTTCTCGTCGGGGCACCCGAGCCAGTAGCCGCAGATGTCGAGGTCGCGCCCGGCCGCGTCCCACGAGAACGTGACGAGCGTCTTGAAAACCGCCTCCGCCTTGTAGACGAGCGCGTCGCCGCCCGCCTTGTACGCGAGGGGCGCGGCGTTCGCCTTGTGGCACAGCTTCCCCAAGTCGCTCATACCGTCTCCTCCACCGCCGTCGTGAACGTCTCCCAGTCGCCGACGACGCGCGTCTTGAGGAGCCCGTTCTCGTAGACCTTGACGGCCTTCCTCACCTGGAGCTGGTGCTCGTGGTAGCGGATCGCCGCTATCTCGACGTCGCTCCCTCCCTCCGCCGTGGAGTAGCCGCTCGTCACGAAGTCGCCCGGCTCCGCCCCGCCCTCGGCGGAGATCGTGATCGTGTTGCCCTCGCGCGTGATCGTCACGTTGTCGCCAGCCTCGAGGACGGTCGCGAGCTTGCCGCCGATCTTCAGGTACCTGAGCGCCTTCCTGTCGGCGGCGCGCACGACCACCTCGTCCTCGCACTCGGCGTCCTGCTCCGCGAGGTGGTCGGCGAGCGACGTCTCGTCTGCGTCCTTCGAGTCGAACCCGTAGACCTGCACCTTGTTCGTCCTCTCGTCGGACCCCTCGCTCTCCGCGTCCTTCTTCGCGAAGTCGACGGATATGTCGTCGACCTCGACGGACGCCGCGCCGCGCCCGATCTTCAGGAACTTGACCTTCTTCCTGTCGCCGGAGCGGACGATCACCTCGTCCTCCGGCTCGTCCTCATCGGGACCCGTCTTCGGCTCCTCGGCCTTCGAGAGCAGCTCGCCGAGCGTCTCCTCCTCGGCCTCCTTGGACGAGAAGCCCTTGATCTCCAGCTTCTCGGTCTTCGCGGCGTCCTCGTCCTCTTCCGTCTCGGGGTCGCGCAGGGCGAAGTCTATCGACTTTTCGTCCGCCCTCGGCTCGGAAGCTCCGAGTCTTATGAAGCACCACTTCTCGCCGGTGCCGTCCTCCTTCCAGACGATCCGCGCGTAGCCGACGTTCGTCGAGCGCATCGCGCCGGACGTGGAGCCGGGGACTGGCTCGGCGCACAAGTCCTCCTCGTGGACGATCTCGACCTTGGCGGGCGTGACGCCGAGCGCGAGCGCGCGCCCTATCTCGCCGTTCTCTATCGGCTCCACGGCGACGGCGAAGGGTCGGACTTCCTTCTCGGTCGCCTCCTCCTCATCGCCTTCGCCGCCACCCTCGTCGCCGCTGTCTGCGGGCACTCCGTCGAACGCGGGCGTCTCGCACTCGATATCCTCGGAGGCCGCGTCGTGCGGGATCACAGCGTCTGCGAGCACCACCGCGCCGAAGCGCGGGATAGTCTCGCCGCACTTGTTGCGGACGTAGACCATGTTGCCGCCGAAGCCCGACGGGACGGCCTGAGCGCCAACGAGCCTGCGAGCCCTCCTCGCGAAATCCGCCGCGTCGAGAAACGAGTTCCACGTCGCGGCCTTTATGCTCACGGCCTCGCCCTGGTGAACCTTCTCCATAAGACGCCTCCCTATATCCCCAGCGTTCCGAAGTCGCCGTCGGGGTAGACCTTCTCGACGTAGGCGGCGGCAGGCTTCTTGACGAGGCTCTTCCCGTTCGCGGCGACCGCCGTCTTGTAGCTTACCCAGATGTAGTCCCAGCCGCGCTTGTTCGCGATGGTGAGGTCGCCTATCTTGAGCTGCGCCTGGTTCGCGGAGACCGCAAAGCGGAACGTGATCTCCCAGTTCGCGGACGCCTTCTTCGAGCGCTTCGACCCGGCGGCCCCGAGGAAGAGAACCTCCCCTGCCGCGAAGCCACGGAACGCCGCCTTGTTGATTGTCCCGGTGATTGCGGCGACCTTCTTCTTCCAGTCGTTGGTCACGACGGTGCCGGAGAGAGTGTGCGTCTCCTCGAAGTTGAAGACCGGCATCGTGACGTCGACGCCCGCGACGTTGCCCTCGCCGTCGACGCCTATCGCGCCGCCGAAGTCGGGCGCGTCGTTCGGGGCCTTCGCGGACGTTCCGAGCGACTGGCTCAGGTGCATCGTCCCGCCGCCCGTGTCGAACGACGTCGAGAACGCGTCCTCCTCGTCTCCTCCCTCGTCGCCGCCGGAGGAGCCGGTGGACGCGTACTCCGCCTTGACCCTCCACGTCGTGGAGTTGACGCGCTCCTCGACCTCGACCGACTCGAACGACATGCCCGTCACGGTCTTCGCCTTCGCCTTCGTCCGGGCGGCAGCGAGAGCAGCGTCCTCGTCGGCCGCGTCGAAGACGAGGTAGTGTATCTCGATCTCGACTATCTCGCCCGAGGCGTTGACCTTCTCGGTCCGCTCGGAGTACGCCTCCTCGACCTTCGCCGCCATAGATGCCTCCCTACTGGAACGTCATGGTTCCGCCGCCGACTCCGTCCTTGAGGAGTTCGGCCGTCTTCTTTGTGTGCTTCGCGATCTCCTGCGTCGCGTTGAGCATCCTCTGCTCCAGCCTGTCGCCCCGGAGGCTCTGCGCGGCACGCGCGTAGAACGTGCCCTGGGGCTTCGTGATCGACGTCTGCTTTGCCGTCGCCTCCTGCGCCGAGCGGAGCTTCGACTCGTACTTGTCGACGAGTCCCTCCGCAAGCGAGTATGCGTCCTGCGCCTTCCTGATCCGCGCCTCCTCCTCGTCCGTGACGTCGCCGTCGGCCTGCGCGTCGTCGAGCGCCTTTCGGAACTCCGCCTTCGCTGACGCGGCCGCGACCTTCGACTGCGAGATGAGGTCGTTCAGCATCTTCATCCCCGCCGCCGCGTCGTCCTTCAAGGTCGCCTCCACCCTGCGGTCGGTCTCGCCCTCGGAGCGGCGGCGTTCGATGTCCTCCGCCGTGCGGTCGAAAGACTCCTGGAGGTCGGCGATCTCGCGGTCGAACTTCCGCTTCGCCTTCGCCTCCGCGACCTTGATGCGACGCTCCGCCGTGGCGTCCGCCTCGGCGAGACGCCCTTCGAGGTCTGCGATCTTCTCAAGGTCCCTGTCCTTCTTCGACTTCTCGTAGGAGAGCATCGTCGATATGAGCGCCTTGTACTCGTCGCGGAGCTCGCGGATGTCCGAGACCTCGTTCTCGAGTTCGCTGCGCGTCTCGCGGATGAGCCGCCTCTCGATGTCGGACGCCTTCTTCGCCGCGCCGTCCGCTTCGTCGGCTGAAGCAGACCGCTCCGACCTTCCACCCTCGACCTTCTCCTCAAGCTTCTCGTGTTCCGACTTGCCTCCGGTGAGCGCGTCCTCGTCGCCGCCCATGATCGCCTCCATGCGCCTGTTCGCCTCTGCGATCTTCGCCATCTCCTCCCTGATTCGCTCGCCGTTGGCGTGGATGTCCTCCGCCGCCTTGTGCATCCTGAAGGTCACCGTGTTCCAGATGTTCACCCACGCGCCGGTGAGGGAGTCGCTCTCCTCCTCCAGCTCGCGGATGTTCTTCCGCGACTCGGCGATCTCGGCCTCGATCTGGTGGATCGCCTGCGTCTTCATCGCCTCGTTGAAGCGGCTCTGCGCGTCCGCCGCGAGCGAGATCGACTTCGACGCTCGGTCGACCTCGATGCCGAGGTCGCCGTAGCGGCCCTTCAGCTGGTTCGCGAGCTTCTCCGCCTCCGCCATCTCCGCGTTGTTGAGGCTCTCCTTCTCCGCGAGCTGGGTGAGACGCTCCATGCGGAGCTGGTCGGTCGCCCGCAGCTGGTCGCCCTTCTCGCGGAGCTTCGACATCTCGTCCGACAGCTCCGCCGTGTGCTTCGTGGCCGACGCCATGTATGCGCAGAGGCCTCCCAGGGCGGCGACTATGCCGATCAAAATCCACGTTATCGGAATCGCGCAGAACGCCGTCGCCGCTGCGGACGCCGCGAGGTAGCCCGCAGCCACCACCTTCGTGGTCGCTGCCAACGCCACGTTCGCCGTAGCCGCGACGCCCGCCGTCAGCGCGGCCTTCGCGTGGCTTAGGGTAAGCGCCCGTCCGACCGCCGCGAACGCGACGTGCGCCGCCGTAGCCGCCTTCACGGCGATTCCTGCGATGGTTTCGGCGGCGGCATGCGCCTTTGCCGAGACCGTGGCCGCGATAGTGGCGGAGTTGAGGCCTTTCAGGGCGGCAGTGACCGCCGTGAAGCGACTCGCGATGGCGGATTTCGCGGCAGCGGCCGCCTCCGCGTTCCCCATGAGGACGAGTCCCGCCGCGATCTGCTTCGCGCGGCTGTCTATCGGGAGGTTCAGGGCGGCGAGAAGACGCGACGTCCCGACCATAGCGGGGATCGCGGCGTTCCTGTAGTCGGCGAACGCCCGCGCCATGAGCGAGAACGCCCCCTGTACGAGCACTCCCTTCCCGGCAAGCGCCGCCTGGACTCCTGCAAAGGCGGAGAACACGCCCGACAGAGCGCCGATTCCGGTCGAAAGCACACGGCTCACGGTGCCGACAGCGAGCAATGCCGCGCCCAATGCGGCAATCGAGCCAGCAGTCACCGCGATTGAGGTGACGAGTCCCCTATTCGCCTCGATCCACTTCGTGAAAGAGTTTATTACGGCGGTTATCCGCTCGACCATCGGCTTGATGGTGGAGTTCAAGGCCTCGCCCGTCGCGTTCATCGCGCCCTCGACGGCAGACTGGAAGAGGCGGAACGAGCCGCCTACACCAGCGTCCATAGCCTTAGCGGTCGCGTCGGCCTGTCCGCTCACGTCCTTGAGCTTCGCGAGGAACGCGTCCAGCTCCTTCACGTCCTTCGTGAGCGACATCCCGGACATCATTCCGCGAACGTCGAACACGTCCTTCATGAAGGCAAGCCTCTCCGCCGTAGGAAGCGACTTCGTCGCGACCGCGATGTCGCGCATCACGTCCGCTATCCTGCGGAGGTTGCCGCTCGAGTCCGTCGCCTCCACTCCGACCTCGCGGAGTATCTTCTGAATCTTGACGTCCGCGAACTGGACGTACGCCTTGCGGAGCGCCGTGCCCGCGAGGGAACCCTTGACGCCCATGTTCGCCATGACGCCCAACGCCGCGCAGAGTTCGTCGAGCGACTCCCCGGCGGCGGCCGCCTGCGGCCCCGCCATCTTGAGTCCCTCGAAGAGGTCGGTCAATGTCTGCGCCGAGCCGTTCGCGGTGGCGGTGAGGATGTCCGTCACCTGCGTCATCTTCGAGGCCTCCATCCCGAAGATGCGCATCGAGTTCGCCGCGATGTCGGCGGACTCCGCAAGTTCCGTTCCCGTCGCTCGGCTCAAGTTGAGAACAGAGGAGATCGAGGCCTCGATCTCCGTCCGGTCGAATCCCATTCGACCCAGCGCGACCATCGCGTCAGCGACCTGCTGCGCGGTGAAGGACGTCTCCCGCCCCAGCCTCTGCGCCGTTTTCGTGAGGCTCTCGAACGCCTCGCCCGTGGAGCCCGTCACAGCCTGGACGAGCCGCATCCTGTCGTCGAACCCCGCGAACGACCGCTCCGCGAGGACGAAGGGAAGCGACATCGCCCCGCCGAGCGCGAGAAGCTCGCGGCCGACGGAGGAGCATGACTGCGAGAACGCACGGAGCTGCGACTGCGCCTCCCCGAGGCTCTTGCGGAGCTTCGACGAGTCAGCAGTCACCTCGACGAACGCGCGTCCCGCCTTGATGTTGTTCGCAGCCGCCATAGCGCCTCCCTTCATTTCTCCTCTTCGAGGAACACGCGAGCCGCGTGTTCAAGCATCCCCAGCCGTTCCAGGCTTTCGTATTCCCTGGGGTGGTTGTCCCGCATCCACCCGGCGACCTCGCGGATGTCCTCCGCGAGAATCCTGATGCGCTCCAGTGCGTACTCGGGGTTCACGATGTCGGGCATTTCGCACCTCCCCTGCAGAACGCGGCCTTGAGCGCTTCCTTCATATCCTCGCCGCGCAGAACCACCTTCGGCGGCTCCGGCGTGAACGGGTTGAAGTCCGAGGGCTTGAGCGGCTTGCCCCTCTTCGGGTCTCGGTTCAGGTTCGCGAGAAGCGCCATCATCGACGACGCGATCCCCCACTCGAACTTCGCCCGTCCGTCGGCCATGAGCCCAAGCTCCCTCAAGGTGAGGGGGCCTGGGTCGACCCCTGCGATTCCGGCGAGCCGCCAAGCGGACTCAAGAGCGTCTTCATCCGCTCCTCGAACTCCGGGCTTTCGAGCGCCTCGGCGACCGCCGCCGCGCTCTCCATCTCGTACTTCCTCGCGAGGCCGACCGCCTTCTTCAGGATGAGCCGCCTCGCCCCTGGGAAAAAATCGACGAGTTCGTCGAGAAACGCCCTCGTCGCCGTCTCGATGGAGTCGCCCGCGAGCGACGAGCCGAAGTCCTCGTCGGTCACCCCGTCCGCCTTCGCCTGCTGCTCGCAGAGGACCCAGAGGATGTCGCAGAGGAGGATCGGGTCGTTCGCCACGCGGTCGATTGTGTCGGTCGCGACTGACCCGTCCTTGTTCGTCTGTATGACGTTCACGAGGTCGACCCCGAGGATGTCCCTCACCCGCTTCATCTGGCGGATGTTGAGCTCTATCTCCCAGGAGCGCCCCTTCGCGTCGGTAAATGCCTTCATCGTCTTTTCCTCCCGCTATCAGCCGCCGTTGCCTCCGCCGTCCTTCCACGTCGGCGCTCTTGTGACCAGAGTCGGCTTGCAGGTGACGCTGACCGTCAGCGCCTCCTCAAGGGGCTCGGAGCGCGAGAACGACGTCACGACGAAGTCCGCGTCGAGCCCGTTGCCGTCGCCGTCGGAGGCGAAGAGCGCAATCGCGGTGTTGTTAAAGTACGCGTCCTTGATCGCCTTGAACCCGGCGTCCGACGTGTCCCACACCATCTCGAACTCGAGGCTCGCCTCCTTCAGCGTCGCCGCCGTGATGCGCCAGCCCTCGGCCGCGCGCGTCGTGATGTCCGCCTCGCCCGTCTCCAGGTTGAGCGTCACGTCCTTGCAGTTCTTCATCTCCGAGGAGGCGGTCGATCCCGCCGCGCCGTGGAAGAGCTGCGCATCCAATCCAAGCTTGTATGCCATTTGGTTTTCTCCTTTGTGTGTAAGTCACTTGACCGCGTCGCGCCACAGCTTCGCGAGGCGGGGCGCGGACTCCTTCAGGGCGGGTCCCATCAGCGGACGCTTCGGATAGCGTTCGCGGCGGTACTTGCCGCCGAACTCGTGCGCCGAGGCGGACTCGCCGACGAAGTTGAATCCGGGTCCGACGAGGACGGACCTCTCTCCGTCGCTGGCGAAGAGGATCGCCCGCTTGATGAGGCCCCTTCGCGAGTGCGGTGGCTGACCCGGCGTCGAGGGCTTCGGGCTCGTCACGACCTTCCTCTGCGCGACGCGGCGGACGTACGCCCCCGCGCGGCGGAGGATGTCGCGGCCCGCGCGGGCGATCCTCGCGACGAGCCCGTCCTCGTCGAACTCTACCTCGCACTTCATCAGCCGCCCTCCGCGACGCGGTGCTCGTTCACCTCCTTGAAGAGGAGTTCGATTACGCCCGTGAACTGCCGCCTCTCCCTCATGTGGTCGGGGGCGTACAGCGGCGCATGGTTCGCCTCGACGCACGTCGCCCCGCGCACGGTCGTGTGCAGGAAGTCGAGCGCGAGCGTCTGCGCGTAGCTCACGAGGTCGACGAGGTCGTCCTCGGTCGCCTTGCGGAGGACGCCCACGTGTATCGTGAGAAAGTCCTCCCTGAATCCCCGCGCCAGCATCTTGTGCTTTATGCCGACCGGGACGACGACGATGCGCGTCCGCTCCTTCACGTCCTTGAGGGAGTATTCGGGCGCGAGTTCCACGTCGGCCTCGCCGATCCTCTCGGCGACGCCGTGCGCGAGCGAGATGATGTCGACCATGCCCCTCCTCCTTCCTCCGCGCTACTGCGCGATTCCCTTTACCACCTCGAAGACGAGCGTCGCGACTGCGGAGAGGAGCGATATTATCGCCGCCCCCATCGCCGCGTGCAGCGTCTTCTGGAGCCCGCTCGCCGTGGAACACGGCGGCGTGTGGTGCGAGGAGTCCGTGAAGTGCATCTTCACCATCCCCTTGAGTTCCGCGATGTCCATGCGCGCACGCGTCACCCCTTCCCACAGCTCCGGAAAGCCCGGAGGCATCTCCATGTGCTGCTGTTCGTTGGCTGCCATTGCTATCCTCCTGTGTGCTTGGCGTGAATCCTGTACGCAGTGTGGAACGCGTCGCTCCAGCGCCACGCGGGTTCCCCGTTTGGCGCAAGGACTTCGTATGTCGCCCCAAGGAACTCCACCTCGTCGCCGACCTGCGGCTCGAAGGGAAGCTGCTCCTTCGGGACGATGAAGTCACGCGTCTCGACGCGCGTCCAGATTCCGTCCGCGTCCGTCGAGCGGAACACCGTCCTTCCGACTACCGCCCTGACGGTGAGCGGCTCGCCTCCGAGACGTTTGTACACGACCTCGGAGGCGACGCTCTGCATCTGGATCGCGCGGAGGTGCCCTATTCCCGACTGGATCATCGGTTAGTTGATCCCCTGGCAGAGGCGCACAAGCACGGTCGGGTCTGCGGCGTTCGCGAAGGACACGGCGTGCCCGACCTTGACCGTACCTGACGTTCCGGCGGAGACGGCCTTCCTGCTCGCCGAACTCCATCCCACCTCGGAGCCTACGCCAAAACCGACGTCCGTCGTCTTCGCCATCTCGTAGACGCCCGTGAGCGCGAGAGCGCCCAGCTCGCCCGCCTTGATGTCGAGCTTCGCCACGCCTACGAGCTTGTTGGAGAGTACGACCACGTCTCCCGCAGCGACGTCCGCCGTCGGCGTGTAGTCGACGGCGTCGCCCCTCTGAACATACCTTGCATCCATTGTGTGCAGTCCTTTCTCGATTGAAGTTTGAGGAAAAGCGGCCGGGGCCGCCCGGAGCGGGAAAAGAAACAATAAAAGAAACCCGCCGCCGGACGGCCCCGCCCGCAGACTTTAGGCAGCCGCCCCGTTGGACTTGACCATGCCGCGATGGTCCTGTTCCCTGATCCCCACATCGAAGTACACCCGGAACCAGATGCCGAGGACGTTGAAGTCGAGGTCCCCGCGCTCAACGGTCGGCGTGCGCTTGCCCTTGAGGTAGCCGATCTCGAACGTGTCCACCGTCCCCGGCCTGCCGAAGAGGTACCACGCCGCGTCGCTCGCGCCGTCGTACTTCGCGTTCGAGAGGTACGGAGAGCTCACGATCTGCAGGTTCTGCTCGGCGAGGACGTTCAGCGTCGGGCGGATCGTGTTCTCCGCGCCGCCGGACATCATGAGCGCAGCGCCGCGCGTGAGCTCGACCGCGAGGAACTTGAGCGCCGTCGGGACGAGCAGGATCGAGGGCTCCACGTTCACCGGCTGTCCGTCCGCGTCCGTCTGGTCGAGGAACACCTTGATCGCCTTCTTGAGGGAGTCGGCGGAAAGAGCCGACGTCGCGCCCGTGAGGAGGTTCCTGTGGTTCGTCGAGAAGAGCGGCTTCCCGTCCACCATCGTGGGGTTCGCCATGAGGCGCTGGAAGAAGAGCTGGTCGACGAGGCGGGCCGCGCGGTTGCCCATCGCGGTCGGGACCTTTAGGAACGCGCCGAGGTCGTCGTTGATGATCATCTTGCGCGTCAGGCAGAACTTCTTGGCATACGTGTCGAGCTGGTTCACCGCCTTCTCCTCGCTGACGCCGCCGTCCTTGATCTCGCCGTCCGCGCCGACGGGCTTGAGGTCGCCGATGTCCGTCAAACGGAAACGCTGGTTCTCCTTGAAGTCGGAGAGGTCGGCGGACGTGCAGAGGCTCGTCGCGATGATCGGCTGCGCCCTGTACGCCTGCAGGAGCTTCTTCTGCGCGACGTTCGAGAGGATGCCGGGAAGCGACACCGTCGAGAACGCGGCCTTGATCGCGGAGTTGTCGAAGGTGCGGGGGACGTTCATCCCCTCGAGCCTCATGCACTCTGCGAGGACGCCCTGGAGCGGGATGTCGCAGTCCTTCATCGCGGCCTCGACGGTCTCCTCGCCCATGTCCTTCGCGAGCGTGTCGCCGTCGATGCCCGCGCGGAGCGAGAGGGCCGCCTCGAGCGTCTTCTCGGTCATGCCGGACTTCTTCACGACGACTGCGGGGGCGGAGGTCGTGGGCTGCTTGGCGCGGTACGCCTTCAGCACCTCCTCGTTCACGCGGTTGCGGTCCCATCCTTCGGCGACCGCCTTCGCCTCGATGTCGGCGAACTCGCCGCCGCAAACGCCCTTGATCATGGCGACGCGCTCGCGCTCGGCCTTGATCGCCTCCGCCGCGATTGCCTTCGCGTCGGGCGCGGGCTCCTGGGAGGGCGTGGCCGCCGCGACGACGGTCTTGGGGGTTTCGGAAGGCTGCGCGGCGGGCGCGGACGCCGTCACGGGCTTGGGCGCTTCGGCGGGGGCCGCCGGAGCAGCTGCAGGGGCGGTGGGAGTCGTCGGCGCTGCGGGAGTTCCCGTTCCCTGTCCGCCGTTCCCCGTTCCCTTGATGGAAGGTTCCATAATGGAGTTTCCTTTCAGTTCGAGTTTGGCCGTGACTGTCATGTGCGTCGAGCGGTCCGCGCCCACGGCGACTACGCTGACCTCCCGCAAAGTTGACTTGGTGACGTGGTAGAACGGGGCTTCGTGCTCGGCTCCGTTCACCTTCCGCTTCCCCTCCTGGACAAGCTCGGCGGCATCGACCTCGGCTCCTATGGAGAGCTGCCAGTCCGCGCCCGCCTTCCCCTGCGCCACTATCGCCTCGGCGAGTTCGCCGCCCGCGACGATCTCCCCCGACATCACGAGATGCCCGTCCTCGGCCTTGGTGGCCACGACCCCGATGCGGCCGAGCGTGTGGTTCTCGTGGTTCGCGAGAAGCGGCACGGACTCGGGGACCGTCATGCCGGAAAGGTCCACGACCACGGGGCGCGACCATCCGAAGAGCCGCATCTTCCCGCCTCCGTAGGCGACGCCCGCCACCTTGTGCTTTCCGCCGCCGTCCTTCGCGGCGGTGATCTCGAGATATTCACTCGTCTTTCCCATCTTCTCCTCCTTCGTTTTCGTCTAGCGAATCCTTCTTTTCGTCGCCTATGCCGAGCTGCTCCTTGAGGGCCTTCTCCTTGGCGATCTGCCTAAGCTCGACCTCCCAGTCGCGTCCCTGCTTGGCGTACTCTATCGCGAGGTTCGTCGTGTGCGACTCGAGCCGCTTCTGCTGCGCGGCCGCCTCCTTCGCGGGGTCTACGTGCTCCTGCCCGTCCCAGAACCACACGTGGCGGCAGTCGCAGAGGTCGACGTCGGCCGCCGTAGCGAGCGCCCACTCGCGCATCCACGTTTCGAGTACACGGTCGAGGACAACGGCCTCCATGAAGGACTGGTCGACCTTGATCGCCTTGTAGTAGGTCTGGTGGTCGAGCCTGCCGCTCGCGTAGTTGTACCCCGACGAATTCCCCGCTGCGATGTTGTAGGGCACCGAAAGACACCTCGCGATCTCGTTCAGCACCTCGTGCTTGAACTCGGCGTATGTCGTGACGGGCTGCTTGGGGTCGACCTGCGACATCTTCCAGCCGCCCGGCATCGTGAGGAGCATGTTGCGCTCCAGCTGGATCGTGTCCATCGCCTCGACCGAGTCGGCCTCGCCGTTCGCGGGGGCGTCCGTGTAGAGGATGCCAGCAAAGTCGGCGGCCGCCTCCGCAGCGGAGACGACCGCGAGAGTGAACCGGCGGAGGTGCGCGAAGAGCGGCAGCGCCGCCGTGATCTCCGGGATTCCCCGGTGCTGCTCGGGGCGGTCCTGGCGGAACACGTGGATCATGTTCTCCGCCTTGACCGTGACGAACTCCATGTCGAAAGCATCCCTCCCGCCGGGGTGGTGCTTCAGCACCTTGTACGAGACGGGGTTTCCAAATTGGTCGAACGTGACGCCGTCCACGCAGTTCGGATCGACTGAAAGCTCTGTATCCGTAACCCGGTCGGCTTCGATGAGCTGCATGTCGAGCGTCACGTTCGATTTGAGCGCGGGGTTGCGGGCGAGCAGGACGAACGCCTCGCCGTCCTGGCAGCGGGCCATGCGAATGGTCCGCAGCTTGGCGGGGAGATGCGTCTTCTTCGCCCACACCCCGAAGTCGTGCTCTATTCTCCTGTTTGTCTCCTCGTCCTCGAGGAGCATCTGGAGTCTTGGTCCCGTTCCAATCGTGTCCTCCGCGAGGGTCTTCACGATCCCCCTCGCGTAGGAGTTGTTCTGCACTTCGTAGCGGGCGCGCGTGCGGAGTATCTTCCTCACGTTGGGGTCCGCCTCGGCGTCCGCCGAGAGGAACTCCGCCGCGCCCCAGTGCTTTGCGTTGTCCTTCGTCGTCTGCGCGGCGTCGAAGCGCGCGCGCATCCAGCTGGCAAGACGTCCGCCGAGGCTCCTCCGGTCCCCGCCGCCCTTCTTCCTCGATGGCCAAAGTCTCATAGTATCGCCCCTCCCGCAGCCATCTTGTCTATCCTGATCGGAAGACGCCGCTTCTTCAACGCGTCCCTCGACGCATAGTAGTTGAGGAGCTTGATGGCGTCCGCCGCCGAGTGGTTCTCGACGACCTGTCCGTCAACCTCCACCTTCCTCGGCGAGAGGAGGAGGTTCTTTGCGATTTCCTCTATCTCGGATTGTTCCATAGTCGTCAAACTCCTTTCCGCTTTCGACAGCGTCGATTCGCTCGCCGACCCAGCGCATCATGTTCACGCACATCGAGTTGCCGCACGCATGATGCCTGTGGCCGTCTGCGGCGTGCTCCTTGCCCTTCCACGGGATGTCCGTCCAGCCGGGCGGAAATCCCATGAGAGACTCGGACTCCACGGGGAGAAGTCGCCGCAGCTGCGCCGGGGTGCAAACGACGTTCACGTGGCTGGAGCGGAGCGTGTACATCGCCGCGCCCGCCTCGTCGTAACACTTCGTCTTGAGATTACCTGTCCGCCCCTCAAGGTTCATCATGTCGATGGGGAAGCACTCCGCTTCAGGACGCGCTCCAGCATCGGCGGCATCGCGTACCCGAGCCTCGCGGCACGGCGGAGCAGAGCCTCCGCATAGCTCGCCGCCAAGCAGTACCTCTGCGGCGCGGGTCCAGTCTCCACGAAATCCGACAAGGATGACACGACGCCTTCGCTGCGCGACCGCCCCCGGAAATGAGGGAACTCTGGTATATCTTGCGTCCAGCACCCGCCACGAAACGCCGAAGCTTCCGGGCGCATTGGCGACGATTCCCGAATTCTTCCATCCTCCGTCGGGGACTTCGACGTCCCAGCCCGCGAGCCTGGAGAGGAAGGTTGCGAAGTCGCGCCCTCCATTGATGGAAAGCACGGCTGGGACGTTCTCCCATACGAGCCATCTCGCGTCCGTCCTTTCAGCCAGCCGGACAAACTCGATGGTGAGGCTTCCGCGAGGGTCGGCGATCCCGCCGCGCTTCCCGCCGGAAGAGAACGACTGGCATGGCGTCCCGCCGACAAGGAGGTCGATTGTTCCATCGTAGCCTCCCTTCTCAATCTTCGTGAAGTCGCCGAGGTTCGGAACCTCCGGCAGACGGTGCTTCAGGACTTCCGACGCGAACGGCTCGACCTCCGAGACGAACGCGCAGCGCCAGCCGAGGGGACGCCATGCGACCGTCGCGGCCTCGATCCCGCTGCACACGCTACCGTACCGCATGGCGTCCCCTCCTTTCGCTCTGCCGGCAACCTGCCGATGGCGGCTGCGGTGAAAAACAACAAAAGCCGCACCGCACGCACTCGTCAGGACAAGGGCCGCGCCACCGCGCCCCACAATAATATATACAACTGCCGAAGCAAAATAGTGAGAATTATTTTTCACTTTTTTGCGTCGGAGTCCGAAAGAGCGAAACCCCTGGCGGCCGCGATGTCATCATCTCCTCATCCGCCTTAGCTCCGAGAGCTTCACCTTCGGCTTCGCCGCCGTCCTCGGCCTGCCGTCCGCCATCGTCCCCGCGAGGACGCAGCCGGACATCGAAGCCGCGACCGCCGCTCCGACGACGCAGTCCCACCAGTGGTTGTCGTGCGCGTCCGGGCGCATCTTCCACTCGTCGACGCGACGCCCGCGGCCCTCGGTCTTGATGCGGTACTCGGCGGTCAGATGCTCCGCGAAGAGGAGGTGGTCGTCCGCACTCCGCCCCCAGAGCGTCAGCGCCCCACGGTCGCCGGTCGCGGTGAGAAGACGAGTCGCAACGAACGACTTCCAGAAGTTGGTGTCGTAGACGACGTGCCTCACCGCCCGTTTGCCGCGCACGTTCGGCATCCGCCAGTTCATCCCCACGCGGTCGCCGACCGCCTTCTTGTACTCGCCCATCGGCTTCGAGCTTGCGCCGATGTAGCGGCCGTGCGACGGCGTGAGGACGGACGCGAACTCCGACTCGCGGCAGAACTGGTACACGGTGTCGGTGGACTGCCCCCAGTTCGCGTCAACAAGGCAACGCTCGATCCTCATCGCCGCGCCGTCGTCGCGGAAGTATTCGCGTCCGAGGATCTCTCCCGTCAGCTTCTTGAGGCCTTCGGAAAGACACCCTTCGAGTCCGTGTCGTGGAAACTTCATCTGCAGCGTCACGTTCGCGTCGGCGAGCGTGAAGAAGCGCCGGTTCTGGTCGGGCCACTCGCCGTAGTCGATGACGCGTCCCGTGAAGTCGTCGTCCCACGCGACGACGCAGTAGAAGAGCATTGTCTTCTGGACGTCGATGAACGCCGTCAGGTGCGTCGCCGAGACGGGGACGCCGAGCCGCGAGTGTCCGTTTATGCGCGACGAGACTCCGTCGAGCGTCAGCTGCTCCTCGGTGCCCAGGTCCTCGGCGAGCGGCTCGTTCTGGTACTCGGCCCAGAACGCCGCCTCGTCGGTGAGCTTCAGGTTCATCGCGTGCTGCACGGCGGAGAGCTCGTCGTGGTTGAACCGGGCGGGCCACGCCACGACCGCGCCCTCGTCCATCTCCGCCCTGTGCCGGCGGTAGAACTCGGTCGCCTTAAGGAACGTCCCCTTCTCGCGCAGCTCGTCGGCGCGCAGGTCGGCGTACTTGTTCCAGAGCGTCTCGTTCTTGGGGAACCTGTACACCATGCGGCAGCGCTCCCCGTTCCACTCCGGGTGCTTCGAGCGGTCGAGCATCTGCTCGGCCATGTCGCCGGGGCGGATCACCGTGCAGGGCATCACGCCCGCGATCTTCCTGCCCGGCCCCGCGAGGCCGAGGACGTCGCCCGCGAGGACGCGGACGCGCTTCCTCGTCTGCTCGGACGATCCCGCCGACTCGCTCGTCTGCGGGTCGTCGACGATGACGAACTCGGGGCGGATCGTGCGCCCGTCGGGGCGCTTGTACTTCATGCCGCGAATGCGCCCAGTTATGCCGGCGACGCGGACGATTGCGCCGCTGGACGCCGCGCCCGCGATTGTCGGAAGCACGATCTCGCTCGCCGTCCACACGATGCGCGTCCTCTCGCCCTTGTAGAGCTGGCCCGCGCAGCGGTTCGCGATCCCCTCGAGGCGGGCTATCGGATAGACCATCTCCGGGAAGTCCTCGGCGAGATGCTCGTTGACCTCAAGCTCGGTCTTGATGGAGTCGAGCATCTCGAGGGCCGCGCCCTCGCTCGCACCGATGATGACGATGAACTCGCGGTGTCCGTAGGCCATCGCCCAGATAGCGGCGGTCTCCGTGAGCGAGGACTTGCCCGAGCCGCGAGCCATCGCGAGAGCGAAGAGCCCGCCTTCGAGGACGGCCTTCTGCAGTTTCTCGATTGCGCGAAGGTGGTCGTCCGACCATTCGAGGTTGTACACTTCCGGGAAGTAGGTCTCGCAGAACTTCCTGAAGTCGAAGCGGCACGACTCCTTCCTCTCCGGGTCGACCACTGCGGGAAGCTCGCCGATGTCGCGCCCCGCGAGGGAGAGGTCGGCCTGCCGCTGCGCAGCCGCCTCGCGGTGCGCTTCGTATGCGTTCGGGTTCGCCTCCGCCGTCTGCGGGGGCGTGTTCCGTTTGTCTATGAGCCACGCGGCGTAGCGGTAGAAGCTGAGGCACCGCGAGTCCTCCGTCGAGGCGATGCGGTAGCCCGCCTCCGAGAAGTGGCGGTAGACCATCGCGGCGGTGATGACCGTACCAAGCTCCGTGGAGTTGAGGAACCGCACCATCTCCACGGGCTTCATCTTTTTAACGTTGACCGTCATCGCCCATCTCCTTTGCGACCCACGCGATGTACTTCAGGATGTCGACCGTCCCGTCCGCGTTGACGGGAGCGCCGGCGGCGACGTCGGACTCGAGCCGCTCCAGCGTGAGCGTCCTCGACCCCGCCCTTCGCATGGCGGTCACGAAGTTCTCCTTCGAGATGTGTTCGCGGTTCTGTTCGGGCATTTCTTGCCTCCTGGAAAAAATAGTTGAAATAGTCGCCGGTACCCCGTTGACTATTCCTGGAATAAGAGCGAATATGTGCGCCGTTCCGAGTTCATGGTGGACGAGGACTCAAGACAAGGAAAGGACACAGCACATATGAGCAGCAATGCAGGAATCCGCGCGGGCGACCGCGCGTTCGTGAAGGTGGGGCGCAACCTCGTCGAGGTTCGCGTGAACGGCAGGGCCGAGGGCGGATGGAACGTCACCTCCCGCACCGGCAAGGCCATGACGGCAAAGACGCTCCTGACCGCCGACGGCGAGACGCTCGCCGCGCACGAGGCGGAAACCGACGCCCCCGCGAAGGCCGCGCCCGCAAAGGCAAAGGCTGCAGGCGCGAAGGCCAAGGCCGCGCCCGCCGCCCCCTCGCCGAAGGCGGTGCCCCAGAAGGGACTCTCGCTCCTCAACGCGGCGGCCGCCGTGCTGGAGCGATCCGACGCTCCGATGGCGGTCAAGGGGATGATCGAGGAGGCGAAGGCGCAGGGGCTCTGGACGCCGCGCGGCGGCAAGACGCCCGAGCAGACCCTCTACTCCGCGATCATCCGCGAGATACGCGACAAGGGTTCCGAATCCCGCTTCCGCAAGGACGGGCGCGGGCTCTTCGCGTTCGCGAAGTAGCGTCAGGCCTCGTATCCGAACAGCCCGTTCCTGCACATCTCTGCGTAGACGGGCCGATCGAGGCCGAGGCCCTCTATCACGCGGCTCGCCGGATTCGACTCCGTGTACGTCTCCACGACGCGGTTCTCCCCGTCGAGGAGCGTCACGCGGATGTCGCGGCTTCCGATGCAGCACGATATCATGCACTGCATGGACGGAAGCCCGTACCTCTTCATCCCCTCCAGCGCCTTGCGGCGCGCATACACGTTGAGCGTGACGTCCGCCTTCGTCGGGTCCTTCCCCCACGGGCAGCCGCCGCCGATGCGACTGTTGCCGCCGTAGAAGTCCACGACGAGCTTCCTGCCCGTCGTTCCGCAGTCGGCGACGGAACCGTGCGCGACGTAGCGCCCGGTGCCGTTCACGACGACGGCGCATTCGCTTCCGACGATTGACTTAGCCGCCTCGACGACCGACTTCTCGTCGTCGCCGGGCGCAAGCGGAATCGCTACGACGCACTCGACGGGCTTTCCGTCTACGAGCGTCACCTGCGTCTTAACGTCCAGCCCGCCGCACACTCCCGCTATCGACTGCCCGAGCTTCCGGGCAAGCCAGTAGTCCTTGGGCATGTAGCCGTATTCCGGCTCGTCCACCGCGTAGCCGAACGCCAGCCCCTGGTCTCCCCAACTGTCGCGGTCGACTCCCTGGGAGATGTCGCCCGACTGACGGGAGATATGTGTTTCCACCTCGACCTCCTCGGAGCAGATCGCGTTCGAGTCGCCAAAACGCTCCTGGTACTCGTCGGTGTAGCCGATCTTGTCGATTGCCTCCCGCGCGAAGTCGGCGATGTCCTCCTCGCCGTATGGGGCGCTGGAGGTAATCTCGCCCGATATCGTGCAGTAGCGTTCCTTGAGCTGCACCTCCAGCGCGACCCTGGAGCGGCTGTCGGCCTCGATGTACTTGTCGAGGATGTACGAGGCGATGAAGTCGCACGCCCTGTCGGGATGCCCGACCGTGCAGTATTCCGATGTCTGGATTTTCATTGGTTTCATTGCTGGTTTTCTCCTTGTGTCGCGCCCCGGAAGGAGGCGGCTTTTGTCAGATTTTTCGATAGTAGTCCGCAGGATCGTGTGCGAGTGCACACAGGATCCGACAGAGCCCGCAGTATAGTTGTCTCCGGAGCTCCGCCGCGTCCGGCGAATACGGCGCTATACGGCGGAATACCGCCGATTCTCGCCGCATATCCCGCCTAATCCCGTGTGTTTCCATACTGGTCTACAGTCTCTGGACGACTATAGTTCACACGTAGACACGCGCTCTACACGCCACGGAAGCACACAATTCAACTGTAGATTGTTTCGCAGATGGCCACGATATGGCGGCACAGCTCGGCGGGCAGTTTCGCCCGGACGGCCTTGCCTTTCAGTCCCTGCGTGCCAGTCCTCGACCCGCGAGGCGCGGCGTCGTGGCAGGGAGCGCCCCGCTTGCACGGCGGGCGGAACTGCGGATAGGGGTGGTTCGTGAAGATGTCCGTCGGCTTCTGCCGCCTCTCGCCGTACTGGCAGTACGTCACCGTGTGGCGGCTACCGCCGGTGTCCTTGAGGAGACCCAGTATGAACGGCATCTTCCGCAGCATCCCGACCGGGTTCTCGACGAACCACACCTTCGGCTTCAGCTGGCGGATGAGGTCGCATACATGGGCGTTGACCGCGTCGCACCTTGCGGCGTATTCCGTCTTCGGATTCGTTCCGTCTCGGTGCCGCGAGATGCACATGACCGAGTACGTCGTGCAGTCGGGGCTTGCCCAGATGACGTCGGGATGTCCGAACCGAGCGACGATTTCGTCGGCGGTCAGCTTCCCTATGTCGGCGTTCCAGTCGGGCTTAAGCGCCTCGCTCCAGTCCACGGTAAGCGTCCTGTGCCCGCGCTTCCTGAACGCCGACGACAGGACGCCCGTCCCGGAGAAGAGCTCAAGCACCCTCATGTGTGCTTTCCTCCGCTTCGGGCGCCGTCGACGTGTCGGATGACGTCTCGCCGGACTTTGGCGTAAGCTTCTGCCAGTCGCAGCCCTCGCCGTGGACGAACTCCGCCCACCTGCGGCGGATCACGTCGCAGTACTTGGGGTCGAGTTCGACGCAGCGGCACACGCGCCCCGTCCTCTCGCAGGCGATCAGGGTCGAGCCGCTGCCGCCGAACGTGTCGAGGACAACGTCGCCTCGCTTCGAGGAGTTGCCGATCAGGTAGCACAGCATGTCGACCGGCTTCATCGTCGGGTGGACGTCGTTCTTCTTCGGCTTGTCGTACTCCATGACCGTCGTCTGCGAGCGGTCGGAGTACCAGCTGTGCGCCTCCCCCTCCTTCCACCCGTAGAGGCACGGTTCATGTATCCAATGGTAGTCCTGACGTCCGAGGACGAGCGACTGCTTCTTCCAGATGAGGCACTGGCGGACGCGGAGCCCCACGTCGAAGCACGCGCCACGGAAGTTGTACCCTTCCGAGTCGGCGTGGAAGATGTAGAACGAGGCCCCCGGCTTCATGCGCTTCTCGGCGCAGCCGAACGCGGCGCGCAGAAACTCGCGGAACTTCGTGTCCTCCATCGAGTCGTTCTGGATCGACTGTCCGTCCGAGCCGTGGTAGTCCACGTTGTACGGAGGGTCCGTTAGCCAGAGGTCCGCCTCGCCGTCGCCGCACACTTTCGCGACGTCGTTTGGCTGGGTGGAGTCGCCGCAGACGAGGAGGTGGTTGCCGAGCCGGTACACCTCGCCCGGCGTCGAGACGGGGATCTCCGGCGTCTCGGGGACGGCGTCCGGCTCGGTCTCGCCGTGCGTACCCGCCTCGCCGCCGAGGAGGTCGTCCAGCTCGTCGTCGCCAAAAGCGAGCAGCGAAAGGTCGAACCCCGCCTCCTGCAAAGCGGACAGCTCGACCTTCAGCTTGTCCTCGTCCCACTCGGCGATCTCCGCGATCTTGTTGTCCGCGATCCTGAGCGCCTGCTCCTGCTCCGGCGTGAGGTCCGTCGCGATGATGCACGGCATCGTCTCCCAGCCGAGCTTCTTCACCGCGAGAAGCCGCGTGTGTCCCTCGATGATGACCTTGTCCTTGTTGAGGACGGCGGGGTTCCTGAAGCCGAGCTTCTCGATTATGTTCGCGAGCTGCTCGACCGCTCCCTCGTTGATCCTGGGGTTGTTCTCGTATGGAACGATCTCCGACACGGGGACGTTCACGATTTTCATCCTGCTCGTTTCCATCTCAATTCTCCTCTGTGTGTTTCATGTCGTAGTTCTGGATTCGCTGGCATATCCAGCGGGCGCAGTTGACCGCCCATCCGTTTCCGAGCGCCTTGTACCTCGGCGTGTCGGGGCAGTCCTCCGCGCTCTTCCCGCGATACGGGATCTTCGTGTATCCGTCCGGGAGTCCCTGGAGCCTTTCGCATTCGAGCGGCGTCAGCCGCCGGACGATGTAGTCAATGGCGACGGCGAGGAGGTTGTCGCCCATGTCGGAGCGGAGCGTCGACGCCAGCTCGGACATGAATCTGTGCAACGCCCCTTCGCGCCTCGCTATCCCCGGCTCGAAAGAGACCGCGCCGGGACCCTTGGCGACCACCGTCGGCGCGCACTCCTCCTCGACAGTGAAGCCGAACTGCGCGTTCCTCCCCTGGTTGAAGGACGCGCGGTCGAGCCCGATTGCCACGGCGTGCGGATCGGTCCCGTGCGCCGCGAGAATCGTAGGGGACGCGCCGCTCGTGTCGGTACCGGCCCCCGTCTTTCTCGCGCCCATGTCGAACACGCCGACGACCTCCTCGACGACCGCCGTTCCGCCCTGGTGCTTCACGGGTGCGGAATCGACAGTCGTCAATGTAGGAGCGCACTCGACCTCGCGGCATCCGCTCTTCGGGTTCTTCGACTTCATCGCGTTCGACCCCATTGAGTCGATTGCGTATGCGACCGCGTGCTGGTCGCGCGCTGTCAGCGTATAGGACGCGCCTTTCTCCGAGACGCCGAACCCAGCGCCGCCCTTCCGGACGGGCTTGTCGGCGTTCGTCGGCTTGTTCTTGTCCATGTCGATTGCGACTACGGCGTCGGTCGGCACGACGACGAGCGGGTTGTTGTTCGCCGCCTGCGCGTTGTGGGTAGCGCCCATAGTCGGGGCGACATCGACCTGCACGGTCCTCGCGTCCGTCTGGTGGTTCTCGAAGCATACGGCGTTGTGGTAGCCGGGCGACGATCCGTTGACGAGCGCCCCGCTCACCTCGGGGCTCGCAGTCTTGACGCCGCCCGGCTCGTAGGGGTCGAAGCCGGACGGCTGCATGACGAACACCCCCGACCTGTCGGCCTGCCCCGTGAGGCGCTTCGTCAGGTCGGTGGCGTTCAGCGTCGGCATCACGTCTCCGCCGTTTGCGTTCGTCGGAACCGCGCGATCTGCGCCAGCAGAGCCGCCTTGAGGCGGACGGGTAAATCCTTGCCCCGTGATGCGGCGCGGCGCAGTATCCCCGCGCACGCCTTGAGGCTCAAACAGTATTTCCGCAGGTGCTCGCCAACCGTCTCCAGTATGTCCGACAGTCCGCATACCGACGAGCCAAACTCTCCTTCTGCGCTGCGGAACCGCTCTGGGCAGCCCGTCCACTCGCACGTACTGAGCGTCCAGAGTCCGGTAGGCAAGAGAATACCCGCATTCCCCAATCGAGCGGACGAAGTGCGCGAAGTCGCGCCCTCCGTTGCTGGTGAGAACTCCCGGCACGTTCTCCCAAAGTACCCATCGAGGTTGTAGCTCACGACAAAGTCGCGCAAAGTGGAAGGCAAGGGAGCTGCGGGTGCCGCTTCCCTCCGCCATGCCTTTCCTCTTCCCCGCGACCGACACGTCCTGGCACGGCGTGCCGCCGGCGAGGACGCCGAGACGCCCGGCAAGTTCAATGACATCTGTTCCATTCGTTATCCTCCATTTCTCGTCGCCGACCATCTCGGCTGTGATCTTCGTCATGTCCCCGAGGTTCGGAACCTCGGGGTATCTGTGCGCCAGAAGCGAACACGGGAACGGCTCGATCTCCGAAAAGAAGACGGGCCTCCATCCTCCGAGCGGCGTCACCGCCGCGCTCATGCACTCTATCCCGCTGCACACCGTCGCGTATGTAAGTTCCTTCACGATTTCTCCTTCCGTTTTTCCATGTACCGTTTCGCGGCGATCTTGCCTTCGAGGATTCCCATCCTCGGCCTCCGGCTGCGGCTTGGCCAGGGGATGTCCTTGTATGTCCCGCCCCGGCGTATCCAGTCGACCACTGCGTTCGACAGCCCCAGCATCCTGGCTATCCGGTAGGCGGCGAATCCGTCCCATAGAAGCTCCTTGACCTCTGCCGCGAGTTCGTCGCTTATCGTCCTCCTCGTCGGGTGCGGATGCCGTGCGTTCAGGACGATCTGCGCCCCCGTGATAAGTCCCGTCCTGTAGGCATGGCGGACGTTGTCGAGGTGCGACACCCATTCGAGGTTCGCGTAGTGGTTGTTGAGCTTGTTGCCGTCCTTGTGGTTCACCTCCACCTTGCCCACGCCAGTCGGCTTTTCGCAGAAGCACTCGGCTACGATGCGGTGGACCGCCTCTGGCCGTCCGTTTATGCCGACCCTGTAGTAGCCGCCGCAGCGGTGTCTGCCAAGATGCGGCTTCAGCAGCCTGTATCCTTCCCGGTTTTTGTAGTGCATGCAGAACACCATCCCGTCCTCCGTCACGAGGTAGCGACCGGCATAGATTTTCGCCCGTTTTCGCATGGTTTTGCCTCCTGAAAAATTTTTGCGCGAAGAAAGAAAGTTAGGTTAGTAGGGGGGCTCCTTCCCGCGCCCTGCCTTTGAGAGGGCTTTAGGGAGGAACCGTGGCCCCGGCGGGACATATCGTCCCGGCCGCCCGAGGCGGGTCGACTTCCGCCGCCCAGGGGCTTGATTTTCCTCTCTTTTGGCCGTTGACTTGTCGCGCTCCGCTATGGCATAATGTGACGCGTCGGCCACGCCGGGGTATTTTGGGGTTCCTTTCCCCAAGGTTTTCGTCCCCCGTCGCGGCCGGCGCTTTCATTTCGCGGATTTGCCGTTTTGCCGATTTGCCGTTTTGCGGCCGCCGTATGCAGCGGCTCGGATCGGATTCCCGTTTTGCGGGTTTTTTACACAGGGTATATTTATATACCCTGTAAAAACGGCAAAACGGGGAATCCCGACCGCTGCCGGGACAGGCAGACGGACGGTTTTGCCGTTTTGCGGGGAGAGGCCGCAAATCGGCAAAACGACGGATTTCTATCTCAACCCGCATTTTCCGCGATTTGCGGGCCGACCGCAGAACTCCGCGCGCTCGTTTTGCGGGCCGCCCCGCAAAACGGCAAAACGATGAAATCATGATTCCTCCTTCTGCTCGCTCCGCGAGCCGCGAAACACAAGCTTCACCGGGCCGTCGCCGAAGGGCGAGCCCTCGCCCCTTCTGCACATGACGTAGCCGTTCGCAAGCGCCTCGTCGAACACGCATCTCGCCTTTGTCCGCGATAGGTCAAAGGTCTTCTGTATCTTCAGGACGAAGCTCGTCTTCGGCTCCGGCTTACCCTCGTCCACAAGATCCGCGACGCGGGTCGCAAGCTCGTCGATCTCAAGGACTGCATCCGCGCCGTGCTTCGGCATCTTCTGCTCCGCCTTGCCAGCCAAGTCCTCCGGGCTGCGGTTGTAGTCGGGCACCATGAGCGGAAACGCCTTCTGCAGCACAATCGGCTCCTGGCGCGGGAACGAGCGGACGACCGCCTCCAGTACGAGGTAGCCGTCGTCCTTGTGTTCGCGGAGGATGAGGTGCGTGTCGGCGGCGCGCGACTGCGAGCCCGCGCCAGCGCCCACGTCCGTTATCGACTTCTGCGACTGGTTTCCCTTGGACGTGTGGTGGATGAGGACGAACGAACACCCCACCTGCTTGGCGAAGGTGTCGATCAGGTTGTAGATGCCCGCTATCGAGCCGTTGTCGTTCTCGTCCGTGTCCTTCGGGAGGGCGCGGTAGAACGCGTCAATGACGATCATCCTGTACCCCGCCTCCCTGAACTTCGGAAGCCACGCGGCGAGGTCTGCTATCGACTTCCACTTGCCGCGCAAGTTCCACACGTCGATCATGTCGTCCACGTTGGGAAGCGATGGGTTGACCTTCCGCATCGCCTCGACGACGAGCGGGATGCGGTTCGCGGACGTCTCCTCGTGAAGCTCGTTGTCTATGAGAAGCACCTTCCCCGGTGCGCATGTGTGTCCGAACCAGTCAGTCCCGGAGGCGACGCAGATCGCAAGCTGCGTCACCAGCCACGACTTGCCGGTCTTCGGCGCGGCGATGATGTTCATCGTCTCGCCGATCCTGAGGAAGCCGTCGATGAGGACGGGGCGCATCTCCGGGAATCGCCTCTTGAGCGTCCCCAGCGGGATAGGCCCCTCCTCCGGCTGCGGCGACACACATTGACCGGGGGCCGATGTAGGCTTCAGGCTGAACGTCACGCCCAGGGTCGGCTCCTTCGCTCTGCCGTAGCCAAGTGTGTGCAAAGCCGAGGCCGCCGCAGTGAAGTCGCCGCCATGACGCAGCGTCGCGTAGACCGCGAACGGGCTGTACTTGACGTTCGGCTCGAAGGGAGCGGCGTTCGACGAAAACACATAGAACGAGCCGTCCTTGTATGTCGCGGACATTCCGTTCCTCGGGTCCTTGCCGGGACGCGTCCACTGCTCGTTGCCGTCGGCCTTGAGGCCGCAGAACTGCCAGCCAGCGTCGGCGAGGAGCGGATGGATGTCGCCACGGGCGTTGAAGTCGTCCCCCGGCGGCAGTTCCCAGGCGTCCTTGCCGCCCGTCGGGGCGAAATCCGCGCCACGTTGCCCCGTGTCGCCTCCGGCGGGGGCAGGCGGGCAGTTTGCCGCAGGAAGCTCGTCGAGCGAACGTGCGGCGTCCACGAGGGCTTGTCGCGCAACGGCGGTGAGGACGGGCAGTTCGGCGAAGTCCCCCTGCTGGAGGACGTAGCCCTCCGTCGGGGCGCAGAGGAAAAGACCGCCCTCTCCCCGCGTTTCGATCAGCGTCTTCTGCTTCCCGTCGCGGATGCCGCGCGCCAGCTTCAGGTTGCCCTCCACCGGCTCCTCCGAGCGGTAGAACACATGGTAGCCGCCGGACGGCGTCTGCTCGATGACGAGCTTCGCGAGAAGCCCGGTGTCGACCTTCTCCATCCACGCGGCGAAAAGCTCTCCGTGCTGGTCGAAGTCCATGCACTCGAGGTTCCCGGAGACAGCCCCTGCAACCACACATATCGCGTCGTGCGGGTTCGAGAACCAGGCGCGTACCTCGACCTCAGTCGGAAGCCGCGACTGCCAGTTCTTCCACGACCCTATCGCGGGGTGCTTCCTCGCCTTCGTCGCGGGAAGGCACGAGAGGCCTGCCGCGAGATACGCCATCGCCGTCGCCACGGGTATTTGAGCCATGAGGCCTCCTTTCTTTTTTGTGTGGTTGCGTCAGCCGCTCGGCGAGCGGTAGCTGTTCAGCGCCTCGCTCCAGGCGTTATAGTGACCCGCGCCCATGCTGCGGGCGCAGAAGTACAGGGCCGCGAACAGCACGAGCGTGCCCGCCGCGAGGAGCGCGGCGTGCCGCGCAGCCCTGCACAGTTTCTCCCGCCAGCGGATCTGCCTGTCTACCCACGCCCAGTATTCGTCGTCAGAACGGAAGGTCGTCGAAGTCTTCATACGAATCCCCCTCTCCATGTGTGTTTTCGCCCGACTCCACCAGGGGGAAGTCCCCGAGTTCGCAGCCGGTTATCTCCGGGTACTTCTCGCCGGAGACGAAGCGGACGGTTATCTCCTTCACCTCGCGGAGCATCCCGGAGAAATCGCACTCGCACACCTCCTCCGCCGTGCGCGGCAGCGGGCAGTCGGGGTGCGCATGTTCCCGCCACCACTTCTCGAACTTCCGCCTTGCGTACCCCGTGTGTTCAGGGCACAGCCACTCGGAGTAGTGCGTGAGGTAGTCGACGTCGTACGTCACGCGCACCGTCTTCGGAGAGCCGGGCGGAGCGCCCCGCTTCTCCCAGACCTGGTAGATCGTGTGCATGACGGGGAACTTCTCCGTCGTCACCTCGCCGGACAGGATGCCGACCCGCGCGGCGGAGGCGTCGAGCGACTTCCTCTCGCCTCGCGGCCACTGGTAGCCGCACTCCGGGCAGAGCATGACCGGGAGGTTCACAATCGTCTGGCACTGCGGACACGCCTTCGCGAGCGGACCGCCCTCCCCCTTGCCGGGCTCCTTCACCTTGATCATGTCGATCGGACCGTGCCGCTCGATGTTCCTGCCGTAGTCGAGGACGAGGCACTCGGTCTTGCCAGTCTCGGGCGAAAGGCGGAATCCGCGCCCCACCATCTGCACCAGGAGCCCTGGGCTATTCGTCGGACGCAGAAGCGCAATCGTGTCCAGGCGCGGGATGTCCGTACCCGTCGTGAGGACGGAGACGTTGCAGCAGTACTTGAGCGGCGGCTTCTCCGAGAAGAAGTCCTCCTTCACGGTCTCGCCGCGAAGACGTCTGATCGTCTCCTCGCGCTCGTCGGCCGGCGTGTCGCCCGTGACGATGGCGCACTCCTCGCCGGAGAGCTTCGTTATCGTCGACGCGACCTTCCTGCAGTGCGCCACGGACGTGCAGAAGACGAGGCACGCCTGCCTCCCCTTCGTGAGCCTCACGATCTCGTCGCAGGCAGAGCTGACGAGCCTGTCCTCGCCCATGAGCTTCTCCACATCCTCGGCGACGAACTCGCCCGCGCGGATGTGCAGGCCGTCCGTGTCGGGCGAGTGCTTCCCCGCCTTCGCGGTGATGTTCGAGATGTAGCCACGGTTGATCAGCTCCTTGACGCCGATTTCGTAGCACACCTCGTTCAGGAGGTTCTCCGGCTTGCATATGAGCCCGCCCTGCGTCCTGTAGGGAGTCGCCGTCCAGCCTATCAAGCGGACGCGGGGATTGACCCGCTTTGCCGCTTCGAGGAAGGTGCGGTAGCGACCCTCGCCGTCAGGCGGCACCATGTGCACCTCGTCGATCATGACGAGGTCGAACGGCCTGAACGCCTCGATCTTGTTGTACACCGACTGGATTCCCGCGACGATGACCGGCGCGTCCGTCTCGCGGCTGTCGAGCCCGGCGGAGTACACGCCGACCTTCAGCTCGGGGCAGATGGAGCGGAGCTTCCCCGCGTTCTGCTCGACAAGCTCCTTTACGTGCGCGAGTATCATCACGCGCCCCTTCCAGAGCGTCACCGCGTCCTTCGCCACCTGCGCGATGCAGAGCGACTTGCCACCGGCGGTAGGAATGACCACGCAGGGGTTCGTCTCCTTCTCGCGGAGGTGCGCGTAGACGGAGTCAACCGCCTCCTGCTGGTAAGGGCGCAACGTGTACATGGACGAGGCCTCCTTCGATTGGGTCGAGCATCTCCATTTCGAGACGCCGGACGAGAGAGTCGTCCTCCAGGAGCCCCGCGTTGACGAGGGCGTCCTGGAGGGACTTGAGCAGATTGTCGAGATCCCGCCTCCGTCTGTCGGGCGGATAGCAGTCGAGCGCAAGGCGGACCTTCCCGGTGAACTTCGGATAAAGCCCCCCGAGTCGGCTCACGACCATGCGACGGTACTTTCGACCCTCGCGGCTGATGAGCACGCGGGGGCCGACGTGGCGGTAGTAGTTGTTGACCGACGGCGGCCAGGGGAGGTCGAACTCGGCGTCCCTCACCTCGCCCACGGCGCGGCTCCCGACGCCTGCGGCGGCTTCTGCGCGGGCTGCTGCGTCTGGGCGGCCTTCGCCTTGTACGCCTTTACGACGTTCTTCGTCGGGTCGTTCCTGTCGACGCCGACGGTGATGACGAGCGGGAGGTTGTGGAGCTGCACGGTGTCCTCGAGCTCTGTGACCCCGACCGCCTTGCAGAGGCTCGCAAGCTCCTCGCGCCCGATCTGCTGCGCCTTGGCGTTCTGGTTCTCGTAGTTGATCCACGCGAAGACCTTGCGCCCCTTGGCGGGACCGTCGGAGAGGATCTCGAACGTGAGGTTGATGCCCATTCCGTTGCCGTTCTTGGTGGCCCTCGTCTCCGAGTCGGTCACGACCGCCTCGTAGGTGCCGGAGGGGATTGCGTCGCGGGAGGTCGTGTCGACCTCGGCCGCGTTGAACTTCAGCTGTGCCATAGTCTATGTGCCTTTCCTTTTTCGTTTGAGCATGAAAAAAGGGAACCAGCGCCACAAGGCGGGGGCTCCCCGTTTTCAAAGTTGCGTTTTGCGTTACTTCTTCGATCCAGCCTTCATGCCGTCCATGAAGGCCTGCCACGAGAGCGCCATCTCGCTCGGAAGCGAATAGCGGTTCTTCGCGTTGCAGGCGGGCGAGCCGTTCGTGCGGAGGATGCGCTCGCCGCCGTCCGCACCGACCGGCGCGGCCTTGCCGGTCGTGGAGTCCACGCGCATCCTGCGGGACGCGAACAGCACCGCGTCCGCCCACTCGCACACAAGCGAATTCGCGCTCTTGTGGAGTCGCGGCTGGTAGCGGTCGTATGCCGGATGCTCCGGGTCCTCGAACCGCTCGACCTTCGCGTGCGCGACAAGTATGACGGCCATTCGCTTCTTCGCGCGGATCTCGTTCAGGAGCTTCACGATCTCGCGCCAGTAGGTGAGCGCGTAGGTGTAACCCTTCCCGTAGCCGCCGTCGGCCTTCTCGATGGACTTCACGCCGTAGTCCGCGCAGACGCGGTCCCAGATGAGGCGCTCCAGCCAGTCGAGCGAGTCGACGCAGAGCGTCTGGAACTCGTGCTCGCCGTCGCGGATCGCCTTCAGCTGCTCGACGACCTCGGCGAACGAGGTGCAGAGCGGGAACTTCGCGCAGTCGATCTCCGAGAGGCCGTCCTCGGTCTGCACGAAGATTGGCTTCGGCGCGGAAGCGGCAAACGTCGACTTGCCGACGCCCTCCGAGCCGTATATCATGATGCGGGGAGGCTGCTGCGCCTTTCCCGTCGTTATCGTTTCCAGCAGGTTACCCATTTGGTTCTCCTTTCGTTACTTCAGTTCCCTCGCCCAGGAACGCCCTGGGGTTTCGCATGCCTTGCCGTGGGTGACGGTGATTCCGCCTTCGCCCCTGTGTTCGACCGTCCTGTGGGTCATGAACCTCAGCAGGCTCTCGCGGGTCACGCCGATTGCGCGGCAGCCGCCGCCGTAGACGCGGTCGAGGTATCCACGGTATATGTAGTGGCGCAGGGTACGCCGCTTGACCTTCAGGATTTCCATCGCGTCGCCGAACCTGACGTTGTGGACGATGTCGTCGTCCGATTCGGCCTTGCCGCGAAGTGCGGCTATCGCCCGCTCCAGCATGTCCTTCGTGACCTCGGGGTCCATCATGACCATGCTCCTGATCGCGTTTTCTGTTTCCGGCTTCATGCGCTCTCCTCAAATATCGAGAATCCTCATGTCCTCGGTGCGCGTCGGCCATACGTTATCGCTGCGGCAGCTGCGGAGTTCCGCAATCGCGCGCTCGTTTTCGAGTGCGCAAGCCTGGAGGATGCCGTCGGTCAATTTCCACACGCCGCAGCGCATCGGCTCGCGCTTCTCGATGGCGATCAAATAACAGTCCGCCTCAACAGCGCACTCGCTCGCGGTGCGCAAGACCTCGCGGTAGAACGCCATCTGCTGCGGATAGCCGAACCGCCTCGCGTCGCCCTCGAAGTAGTCCAGGGTCTCGCAAGTCTTGAGGTCGCAGATGGTCGGGCGGCCGCCGTAGTCGGCGCGGAACCAGTCCATGCGGATCTGGCACGGTTCGCCGCAGTAGCGCGTGCGCACGGTCTGCTCGGCGATGCCGTCGTCGAGAAGCTCGCGGGCGACGGGATGCGCCCAGACGCTTTCGCGGAGCTTCGACATGAACGCGAAGTCCGCCCCGCCCACGACTTCCTTTGACTGCGATGCGGCCCACTCCCTGTACGCCTTTGTGGTCTTCCCGAACGGCTCGCCCGTCTTGGGGTTGACGGGTCCGTCCGTGACGAGGAACTCCTCGTCGAACCTGGCGCGCCCCTCCAGGACGAGGACATGCACCGCCCTTCCGACGGCGAGCGCGGTCGACTCGGTCGGCTCGATCTCCCCGTTGATCTTCTTGTGGTAGAGCCTCGGGGACTTCCTGAAGTCGCCGAGGAGGTGGCTCGACAGGATCTTTCCGTCCCGTGCCGCCTGGTGGTATTCGTCTGCGGGTACGTCCGCGAAGAACGACAGCTTGTTCATTGGTGTTTCCTTTCTCTTGGGCGAAAACAGAAAACGGAGGCCGTGCCTTAATAATGGCGCAGCCTCCGTCCTCGTGTGCCGACTCCTTGCGGGGCCGATCCGCAAATGCGCGCCAGCCCCACAATAATATATACAACCGCCGAAGCAAAATTGTGAGAATTAATTTTCAAGAAATTCTCCCTTCTGCCCGGCGGCCGGCTCGAAGCCGCACTTCAGCGCGGCCTTCCTCACGCCCCTCATCGTGACGTTCATGATGTGGAAGCGGTCGACGTTGACGCCAAGCCGCCGCGACACCTCGCCGGCCACGTCCGCATACGACAGCCCGTCGAGCCGAAGGTCAAGCGCAAGAAGCTCCTCGTCGCCCAGCATGAGCTTCATCGTCTCCAAGTCCATGCGGAACCAGAGGTCCCTGAAGCACTTGCACCGGTCGCTGAACGGCTCTCCCTCGCAGTCCTTCGCGCCGTCCCCTCCTTCCTCGTCGCCCTCAAGCGGGCCGATCGGGACGGTGGGCACGTTCCTGCGCCTCCGCGCAACGTGCTTCTTTATGTTCTTGGCCACGTTGTCGACCGCGAAGCTGAGAAACCGCTCCACGCCCGCCTTGCGCCCCTTGGCGTTCCTGCGCTCGCCGTCGTAGAGCGGGAGAATGCGGCAGATGTGCGCGTTGATGATCTGCGTGTAGTCCTCGTATTCATGGCGCGCGATGACGCCGCCGACCACAAGCAGGTCGACCACCGCCGACACGCGCGCCCGCATCAGCTCGACCGCCCATTCGGGCGTCATCGGCGCGGGCTCGCACCTGGAACGCGTCCCCGCGCGCCTGCGCTTAAGGGGCGTCGCGACCACGCATCCGAAGTCCAGCTCGTCGTCCGACCGGCGGTCCACCTCCCCGCGCTCCCATGCGGGGCGGCTCAGCTCCGAATCGTCGTCGGGGTTGTAGCGATAGGAACGGCTCATGGCTCCGACTCCTCCTCTGCCGAGTCCCAGAGCCGCCTGCCGCGCAAGTCCATGCACAGGGAATCGTATTTGGCGTCGTCGAACACGATCTCCTCGAAGGCATCGGCCCCGAACTCGCTCTCGCAGGGATCTGCGGCGAGGTCGAGTTCGGCGGGACTAAGCTCGGACTCGACATACACTGCGGGAAAAAGCCTGGCCATCAAGTCGCAGTCCTCGCGGCGCATCTGGCCGCGCAGGACCCTGTCTTCCATGATCTGATCAGATTGCCTACCCATGATGCACCTCGTTGCCTGCCGGAATTTTCAGGAGCAGGATGCACCCGCCGTGTCGCCTGCCTCTTTTGCCGTGCCTGCGGCGGCGTTTCTTCCTTGGGAACATCGCGCGCTCCCACGCCGCGAGGCTGCGGTCCACCTCTTCGTAGAAGCGCCTTATCTTCGCTCTTGAGCCTGGGGTGATCCCCACGATTGTATTTCTGTTCGCCATTGTTGTTTTCCTTTCGCGCGCCCGGATGTCGGGCGTCACGATGTCAATTTTCGCGCCGCCTACACGCATGGCGAACCATGCTTTCTGCGGCATGGAGGCGCAACACGCGAAACACAACGGCGAATCTCGCGAACTGCGGCTAAAGTCGCCTACATGGAAAGTGTAGTTCGTGTAGTTTTCGCGGATTCAAATGCCAAAGACCCGCCTGCGGAAAGTCCGCAGACGGGTCCAGAGCGCCTTTCTACGGCGCAGGGGCTACCTCGGCATTCCGCCGACGTAGTGCCCGATCTTTATGTGGTAGCAGTAGGCCGCGAGCGCCTGCCATGTCGGATAGCCGCCTGCGACGCTCCGGTACACGCTCTTCGCGGCGAACCAGGGAGTCCTGTCGGGGCGTTCCGCAAGGTAGTCCCTCACGGCCAGCACCTGCCGCTGCCGCGCGGTGTTCAGCCTGTGCCACGGATACACCCTGTCCTCGCCGTGTATGTATGCGGCGGTCACAAGGCTTGTCTTCCGGTCGAGGCTGCCGAGAAGCCTGACGGCCTCGTCCAGCTTGCCGGCAATGCGCAGCGCGATCTTTCCGATTTCAGCGAGCGAAGCCGCCTCACCCGCCTTCGGGATGTCGGCTCCGCCCTGTTTCCTTTTTTGCATTTCCTGTTTCCTTCATAAGGGTTTCAAGTTGACGTGAAAACCAAAGACCGCATGACGCAATGAAGCCCGGATCTCTCCGGGCTCCAAACTTCATGCAGCTGAAGGTTGACAGGCGGGCCTCGCGGCCTCGGGATAAGACTGCCTAACAGACAACGACCATTGCGCTACTGGCCGAGCGGCGGCCACAGGCCGTTCTCGGATATCAACTCCAGCACGAAGTCGCAGTTCATCGTGCGGTGCGGCGCACTCGCCCGCTGGTGCTGCTCCTCAAGCTCCGCGTCCGTCCACGTCGGCACGTATACGCTGGCGTAGCGGATCATCCCGTCCCTGACGGCGGCGTATATGTTCGTAAGCGCGGGATGCGTAACGCCGTCCGTGATCCTCACGAGGCGCATTGCGGAATTCGAGACCGCCTCTCGTCCGGAGAACGACCTGTCGTACTCCCACATGATGTGCGCCGCGACGAGGTCGTTCGAGTTCACCGCAAACCTCTGCTGCGCCAGCTCGTAGACGTTCGTGAAGTTCCCGTTCCACCAGTCATTGGTGACCGAGTGGAAGTTGTCAGCTGTAGGCGCTGCGGTGGTTGTTATTGCCAATGCCGCGACAAAGGCGGCGATGATGCTCCCAATTTTCATATGTTGTTTCCTTTCTTCTTTATTGAATCAGCCCTTCCCAACGCCCACGGTTGATCATTTCCGGGGAGCGGAAGAAGTAGTTGTAGTCGATTACCGCAAGAGGCGACACATCGACGTGGTTGTCGGTTGGGGTGGGGTTGGGCCAGAGATTCCTCGCCTTCTGCGGGAGCTGCGGCCACATCTGCCTCGCGACAAGGCTGCCCACGCTCTGTGCATTCCCACCTGCGGCAAGGCTCTGCCCCGCCGCCCAGCTCCAGTTGCCAGTGGCGTCGTTCGCGGTTCCGATGCGCTGCGCGGCCTCCTGATTCTCATGCGTCACGCCGAGTATTTCACATCCGTACCCGCACACGAAGTTCGAGAGCTTCGCCATAGGGACGGGGAAACCGTACCATGTCGAGACCGCGCCAAGCCCGTTGGTGTCAACCACCTGGTTGTAGCGCCATACGGTCCGCCACAAGGCGTTGTCCACGCGCCCGCGATAGTCGCCGCAGCCTGCGATGACGAACCACTTGACCCCGAAGTAGGCGTCGTTTCGCTCCTTGAACGTGTACTTGTCGACAAGTCCGTTCATGATTGTCGCAACCTTCGCGAGATCGCCCTCAAACACCGCGTCGACAGTCGCGCCCGCGAGCGGAAGGACGATGTTCCCCTCCGTCCACGGACAGCCATCGCAGCGCCCCCTGAAACGATACACACCTCCCTGCACAGGATTCACGAACCATGCCTCGAGCCCGCCCTCGTGCAAGAGTGACCCGCTCATCTGCGGCTTCGCCTCCACGACCTCCCAGTCGCAGGGCAGAGACGATCCGTTCACGCCCGCCGGAGCGAGGACAAGGCTCATCTGCACCGAGAAGTTCGTGACCGAGAACCCGTCGTCGCCCAGGGCCGCCACATTGCAGAACGGGACCACGAGATGCCTGTCCGGGGCGAGGCTGTTCGTAATCGAGAACGGACACAGCGTCTCGCCGTCGAACGGAGGCGGGTTCGCGCTCGTCCCAGCGTAGTCGCACGTCATCGCGAGATTCGTCACGCAGGCGACCGTGAGGCACGCCGTGTTCGTGTGCGACACGCCGTTGACCTCGCTCACAAGCCGGAACTCGACGTCGCCTATTCCGTCGCTCACGGCCACGCCCTGTATCTCCATCCAGCCGTTCCCCTGCGAGAGGATCGCTATCTTGTCCGCACCCGCCGTGCATTCAAGAGACATCGACGCCTCAGCGTTCGACGAGTCGGGCGGATCGTACACGCCGGCGACGATGTGGCTGTACCCGCCGCGCATGACGACGCTCGGAGCGGAGAGGGATACCCATGCCGACGTGTTCGTCTCGTTCACTCGCTGGCAGCCGCACTGCGCCTCCCAGTCGAAGGCCTTTGCATACCCTTCCCAAAGAGCCGTAACGTGCCACGTCTGCGAGTAGCCTGAGCAGTGGCAGGAGTCGCAGCAGTTCCACACATAGTTGCTGCCCGTGCATTCGACGGCGCAGCAGTTCCCCGTCACCGAGCCGATCACCACCCCAATGTCGGGATCGCTCATGACATGCCCACCGTTCTCGCCGCCCTGAAGGTCGATGTCAATCGGCCTCTCGACCTCGAAGTCGTCGCTCGGACCCATTCCGCCGCCAGCCCCCAGAAGCCGCAGTCCAGGCAGTGGTAGATTTGATGGCTGAACTGCGTTCAGCCTAACCACGGCCTCCGCATCGCTCGACCCAATGTCCTCCACAGGCCAGCTCGCCGTGACGTGATAACTCGCACCCATCAGGAGCGGCACCTCGCACACCTGCCCCTCGTTCGCGATCACAACGAGGTCGCCGAGGTTGCTCGCCCCGTCGCAGGCAACCGCAATCCGCGTCCTGTCGCGCATCGGCGTGAACGACAGCCAGTAGTAGGCGTTCGCGTTGGCGTTCGTGTTCCATACGATCTCGTAGCCGCCGTCGTTCGTCGGAACTGCCGTGAGGACGCCGCCGCAGTTGGCGTTGAGCCAGTTCATGCCGGTTCCATAGCAATCGCCGTCCGAGGCTGTCGGCCACCAGTCGATCAGGTTGTCGATTCCGTCGCCGTCCCAGTCGTGCGGGTCGATGCGCCGGAACACGCGAAAAAGGTTGTTGCTTCTCACTGTGAAGTCGCCGGTCTCGTTCAGGACGATCTGCGCGTTGACGGCGTTGTTCGTGTCGCCGCCCGCGAAGAACCGCTCCCACGTGACGGTTCGCGTCCCTTCGCCCGCGTGTGCCCACAGGCGGCTTTCCCCCTGCTGGGCGAGGACATCCCCAAGTCCTGCCGACGGAGCGAACACGGGGCCGCACAGCGCGTCCTGGAGCCTTCCGTCCAAGAACCACCAGAAGACCGAGGTCGCCGCATTACTTGGCCCGTATGAAAACGTCCAACCAGTCGCCTCTCCGCCGATTGCATCGAGGTCGACAATGTGCTTTCCGAAGTCTGACCGGACACCGTGCTGGTGAAGCCGCCCGATGTACACGGCGTTCGACGGCATGGCAAAGGAATGCCCCGTTTCCATCGTCTCGTAGTCGAGCCTGTAGCCCCGCGCTATCTCCTCCGCCGTCACCGTCGCCTCGGGCTCCCCCTGCCCCGTGCGCAGCATTGCTGGCCGAGCTGCGCTCGGCCTCTCCACTATCCTCAGTCCAGATGGCTGCGAAAGGCTCGGCAACGCCCCAGCCATGCCCCCGCCCGGCGATGGCGCGTTGGCGGGCGGCTCGTTCGTGCCGCCGCCGTTTCCAGGCTTCTGGGCCTCGACGGTAGCGACAACCGCCATAACCGCCAGCAGCGCCTGCGCCATTCGCGGCAGCGCCTTCAGCTGCCACCATGCAGTCTTGAGCTGCTTCCGCAGGAGGGCTACGGCGAGCATCCCGTAGAAGAACAGCCCAGCGGCAACCGCGACTATATTCCAGTTTACTTCCATAATGTGTTCCCTTTCAGATTTGATGGCCCAGAATTGATGGTCGAACTGCGTTCGACCTATCCCCAGCCTACCTGATCCTTATCGAGAACCTCTTGTTCTCGACCACCTCGGTGATCGTCTCCCCGACCGCCCCCTCGCCCCGCTTCACGACCTTGGCGAGATTCCACGCCGGGTCGAAGTACCGGTGGTTGATCGCAACCGTGTCGCCCATCCCGGTGAACACTTGCCCCGTCCGGTGGTTCACGAGATACCGCTCCCCGCAGTCGCACCCGAAGACGAATGCCGTCTCCTCGAAGGAGAGGTCGCCGTCCTCGTCGGCGTCGTGCCCGACGGCTACCAGCACTTCGCTCTCCGCGCTCGTGCCTTCAATTTCCAGCTTTAGGCTGAACACTTCAAGCCGCTCGGCGTCCACCCGCAGCAGTATGTTAGTCGTCACCTCGGTGTCGGGCAGCGCCCCGTCCGGGAGCTGCGGCAGAACGATGGTTTTTGCCGCGCAAGCCGTCAGAAAGGCGCACGCGGCGAAGACCACTGCAATTGAACTCTTGATCATAGATTTTCTCCAGTTTGTCCTTGTGTTGGCACAATGGAGCATAGTCTAATGATTTCGAGGACTTTTCAACGTCACATGGCGTGACGCAAGTCATTTTGAGATGCCGATTCGTCACATTTAGTGACGATCCCCTCTTTTTAACCTTGCGCGACTCTCTCGTGAGAATTCCATAAATGAAGATATACCCCCTCGTGCGGCAGTTTGCAAGGGCATATCAGACACTTGCAAATTACGGCATTTGCAGAAGAAATGATATAATACGCAACATGAGAAAAGCACTAATTGTTGAAGACGACCCTGACTCGGCCGAGGGCTTCAAGATCATCCTCACTCGCATGGGGTTTGAGTGTGTCGTCGACCCAATCGGAGACATGGCAATCAAGTACCTGTCGAGCGGAGAGTTCGACATCGCAATCATGGACATAGTCCTCAAGACCAGGATGACCGGCAGCGACATCATCCATGCGGCCAGAGAGCTTGGCGTCAAGACTCCCATCATCGGAGTAAGCGACAAGAGAGGACCAGCCGACCGCGCAAAAGACCTCCGCGCAGGAGCCACGGACCACATGGAGAAGCCGTGCCACCCTGCGGAACTTCGAGAGCGTGTCCTCAAGGCAGTGAACGGACAGGACACGGACACCTATCTCGTCTCGGACGACATCATACTGGACGTAAAGACCCGCACAGCACGGCGCGGTGACAGGGTTCTGAAGCTCCGGCGGCTCAGCTTCGACCTGCTGACCGTCCTCATGCGCGCCAAGGGCGATTTTATCCCAAGCGCACGTCTGCGCGACACTCTCGGACTCATGCCGAAGTGCGAGGAAACAGCCCCACTGGACAAGAACGGCTCGCTTCGTATGGCAATCCTCCGACTGCGCGAAGAACTTACCAGTAACGGCGAACGAGACCCCATCCACCACGAGAAGCCAAAAGGATATGCGCTATTTTAAGACCCCGCTCGCCAGACGACTCTTCTGGATTGTATTCCTGTCCGTGAACGGCATGGCGTTCTTCGTCTGGCCTATAATCGATATGATTTCCATGAGCGAGGCCACGGCCAAGGCCATCTCCAACGCTCGGGCCAATGCCACGTTCGAGGCAATCGACACACTTGTCGACCATGTTAAGCTCCTATCGCATCGCAGCTGGATTGCATTCGCCGTCAATTCAGTCGTTGGCACGACACTCGCGACGGCACTGGCATTTTTCGTTTGCCGTCCGATAGACGGGATGCAAGAGAAAATCCGCGATCTAATCCACGACCTGCGCGGCCCCCTATCCGGAATCCTGAACGATGTCCGAATCGCCATCGACACGAAATGCAATCTGATGGCGGCTCTCTTTTCGGTCAGGGCGAAGGCAGAATCCGTGCTGGCGACCTACGATCTCAATGCCGAGATCGTGCGGAACTACGCGGGGGTCGACAAGGGCGAAGTGTCTGACGTCGATCTCACGGAAATCGTCGAGGACTACGCGGAATTGTTCGGCGACGAGGCAGAGTCAAAAGGCGTCAAGTTCGTGGTTTCTCGGCCAACCGACGCCGTCATCGTCCGCGCCCACGAAGACAAGATGAAAAGGCTCGTCGCCAACCTCGTGGAAAACGCGGTGAAGTACACCGACAAGGGCAAGGTATGCGTCGCTCTTGCCGTAAAGAAATCAAAGTTCACGTTGACCGTCGCCGACACGGGCATCGGCATGACCAAAGACGAACAGAAGCTCATCTACAATGAATACTATCGCACCACGCGAACCAGCGACAGGCCGGGCATCGGATGCGGACTTGCAATGATCGGCTCGATAGTAGAACTCTACAAAGGCACCATCGACTGTGACTCCTCGCCAGGCAAGGGCACGACCTTCACCATCACCCTTCCGCTCGACCTCACTCCGCGCAAGCCGATCCTCCGCCGTGCCGTCGTCGGCTGCGGTCGCTGCGCTTCAAGCATATGCAAAAGAATACGGCGCGCCCTGGGGCGCGGGGAGCCAGCGTAGGCGAAGGTTCCGCGCACCCACATCACGTCATCACCACCAGTATCGGAAATCCTTGATGGAGAGGGAAAAGAACGCCGAGTTATCTTCGGAGAACTTTTCGTCGTATGTGACCGTGAACAGCCCGTTGGACGTCGTGTAGTTCGAGGTGTCTACCGGGAACTTGTCAGGATACTGGTACATATCGTAGCCGTATTCCTCCGCATGGGCATAGGGGGTGCCGAAATCCATATGGTGCTTTATGCCGAACATGAACCGCAGGGGCGGCTGGACGATCCGCGTTCCATCGGCGGGGACGATCTGACCGGTGACGGTGCGGGACGAGGGGTCTATTCCAACCGCCTTCACCGCAGGGTACTTGAAGAACATCGTCACTTCCCTTCCGTCGTCTGGCTTTCTGTGATAAGGCGATATGCCGAGGTCGATGCACATCTTCGGCGCGTCGAGCGGCTCGCAGCCGGAATCGTCCTCCCAGGGATACATCGTGATGCACTCGGCAGTGCTCAATGCCTCAAAGCCCACGATGCCAGCAAGGTTATCCAGTTCGTCGTCAGTGAGTTCGGCATTCCCAGCTCCAAATCGCTTCGGATAAATTTCTATGCCCGTGAGAGGATCTATCGTCGTGCTGCTGAACACGACGTCGTCGATGCTCGCATTGCCGCCGAGGCCGAGAGCCGTGACCCCAGTCCTGTCCGACGCCTCGGGACGCGCCCTGAATACAGTCGATCCGTCCGCCTGGGAGCAGGCAAGGATGCCGTCGATGTAGATTCGATAGGCGAGGCCATGCGGCGAGCCGTCGTTCACCGCCTCGATCTCGACCGTCACCCAGTTGCCCAAGGGTGAAGCCAGCCCGCTTCCGCCCTCCTTCTCCGCAAGACGCACATCTCTGGACACCAGCCCGCCTACGGCATTGGCAATCCCGGCGTTGATCTGCCAGCAGCATGTACCATGCCCGTCGTCACAGTCGAAGTAGTACAGCGCGATCTTGTCGTCAATGTTGATCACGCACGCCGGCGTAAATATAAACTCAGGTCCGATCGTGCCCGCTGACGGCGGCGCAGACGTTGGATACAGAGTAGGGTCACCCTCCGTCCATGCTCGGCTGCTGTTCTTCTTGAACGATGTCTTCAGCGTCTGCCACTTGCCGGGGACATAGCGGGGGCCAAGCCCGCCGTTCACCCTTTCGTTGACGGAGAACCACGCCCGCGCTCCATGCAGGCCACCGACCTTGACGCACCTCCGGCCGGAATACCTGCCGTCGTCAATAGACGCCTCGAAATACAATCCCGTCACCATCAAGTGGCATGCCACCTCCGGCATGTTGGTGGCGTCCATCCACTGCACACCGTTGTTGAAGTTGCACCGCCAGATCAGCCCCTCCACCGGATCGTCCGGCCCGTCGTCGACGCCCTCGAATCCACGGGCGACGAACGGCGCACCCGCCGTTTCCGACATCTCGCTTGCGAGGACGGCGGGAACCCCGTCCCTGAGGCCAATCGCCATCCAGCCGTAGCGGGTGCGCCGCGTCGTGTCGTTCGCATCGGGCCACCACTTGAAAGCCATGAAGAACAGATCGCCGTTGTCATAGTCGCAGGTTGTCCGCCCTTCCGAGAACGTATCGTCGCCAATGTACGATCCGGGTGACGTCAGCGCAACATAGCCACACCCGCGGGAATGGTTTATCGAAACGTCCCAGCAGCTTTCCGTGTAGTTGAAGATGACGAAATCGAAGGCTGTGTCCCTGCGGTGCAGAATATGCGGAGTCCGTTCCGATGTCGCGTAGAAGGTGTTGGTTTCGCAGCCCGTAGCCGGGTCTACGAAGGGATCGGGCGGCACTACTACTTCCGATCCGTTGACCAGAAGTTCGTTCTGCTCGTTGCAGATGGCGGATTCAAGTATTACAAGTTCCGCATTCTCGTCAAGGCCAAGGGAGATGTATCCGTACCATGTATGGCTGTTCAGTACCATGTTCCGGTACCAGTTGCAGAACTCGAACACGAAGGGATAGGCGGTCGCGGACACCTCGTAGGCATGCGGCGGCATGTCGTTGTCGTCGACATAGTGCTCACCTTCCTTGGCGATCTTGACTCGCGGATCGTCAACGCCAGACCCGTGGAACACGACTTGCCAGTTGTTGGTCTCAAACCTGTCGACTGCATAGTCTATGCCTGTAAGCCCCGGCACGGTACAGGCAAGGTGCGGTATTCCCCCCGGTATAATCCTGAAGCAGTCCCGGTAGATGTAGATCCCCTCTCGCGGCTGCTCAGGCACAGGAGGATCAACGGGGTCCTCGGGAACTTCCGGCTCGTCGGGAGGCGGGTCGGCAAAGGCGTGTTCGGAAACTTCCACACCCTCCGGGATCGATATCGCCGACTTGTCGGACGTCCAACCGAAGGCATGGTCGCCGATGCGCTCTACCGTCGGAGGAACCTCGACTGGCTGGAGCGCGGCAGGCCACGCGACAAGCTCCGTGCCGGTGGCATCGTAGAGTACGCCGCCTATGGACTTGTACGCTTCATTGCCGTCCTCGACGAGAATGGCCGTGAGGGTCGGGCACCCGACGAACGACGCGGGATCGACGTAGAGAATGTCCTGTCGAATCCTTGCCGTCGTGAGCGACGGGCAGTTGTGAAAGGCGTTGTCGAAGTCGGTGAATCCAGACGGGAGGTCTACGACTTCGAGCGACGGGCAGTTGTTGAAGGCGTAGTTTCCGAACGTCACCTCACCCTTCGGCAGCGTGACGGACTGAAGGTTGTCGCAGTTCAGGAATGCGGAAACGCCGATGTTCGTCACGCACTCGGGGATGGAAACCTCCGTCAAACTGTCGCAGTTGTAGCAAGTCATGGTGTCAAGGTTCCCCACATGCGCCGAGAACTTGACCGAGCGCATGGACTTGCATCCCCAGAACGTGTCACGCCCCATCGAGGTTACGGAATCCGGGATGCGTCCGACATCAAGCTTCTGGCAGTTAAAGAACACTGCATCGCCCAGGGTCGTCAGATTCGATGGCAAGGTGGCGGTCACGAGATTTGAACACCCACGGCAGGCGTAAAACTCTATCGACTCGACGCTTTCCGGTATCTTCAGGGAAGTTATCTGGCCAAGCTCGAAGAACGCATAGCTCCCAATCGCCTTCACCGTCAGCCCCCCGAGTGTGTCCGGAATTACTACATCGCCCGTTGTCCAGCCGACAGCCGTATTCAAGTGCCCGCCGTAGACTCTTGCCGCGCCGTTTGTCACGGTGTACTTCCAGGTGAGGTTCCCGACATCTTCCGAGAATATCTCGTCGGCGGCACGAGTCTCCGTGTCCACTGCGGCGAAAAGGAAGCACAGGACGGCGCGTAACCACACCCTCCTCATCTTCCATCCATCATGCCCTGTCGATGCGTATCTCATCTCAAAAGCTCGTTGCGGAGCCGTATAACCTCATCGCGGAGCCTGTCGCGTTCCGCTTCGGCGGTCAGCCTCGCGTCGCGTTCCCGCTTCAACTTCGCCTCAAGATCGGCAGATTTGCGCTCCGCTGCGTCCTTCGCAACGCTCAAAGCCGCAGATTCGGCCCGTACAGCCTCCAGGTTCGCTTCCAGCGCGGCGTAGGCGTCGTTGCCCGCCTCCGCGTCGGGCGCGCCACAGCCGCCCTCAGCCCCCGCTCTTACCGATTCCCTTTCCCCTCTTCCCGTAAGGCCAAAGTAAGCAAGCGCATCGTCCCCACCAGCCGATGCCTCCTTCGGAATCGGCTTGACTTCCACCACGGGTTCGCTCTTCCTGAACATCCCCTTGGACAGCTGCGAGAAGTCTGTAAACGTTCGGCCCATTACTCGACCTCCTTATCGGGCAGTTCTTCCAGCGCGAACACTTTGTAGAACCAGGCGTTCCCATAGGAGGCCGGAAGGTACAGCGTGATGGAGACGCTTTGCGGTGCTGTGCTGGAAGCAGACGCGACGGCGTTTGTCGCCACGGCGAGGTGCAGGCCTATACAGGCATCAAAGGATTCAATTGAAGCAAGTCCCTCGACCGTCGGAGCCGTGGCAACGTGGATAGAGTTGTTGTAATCGGCAAGAAGCGTGTCCGCGTTTCCCTCCGAGAGTACGGTGTCTAAGGACAGCGCAACGCCGCCGTCAGCGTCTACCTCTATCCCCGCCAGTTCTACCGAGGCGAAACTCGTGGCCGGTTCGCCGTTCCCATACGTCAGGATGAGACGAAGTGTCGCCTCCTTCTGGATGTTGTAGTCCGCAAGTGTATGTCCGTATTCAAGAACCTTTCCCGCGAAGATCAGCCTTTGCACGCTGGGCGGATATCCTTCCTTGTCCTGGATCTTCGCCTTGACGTTATCGATGGAGTCGCCTGGCTCGACCTCCAATGTGATGGTCTTGCCTGTCTGGGTCTTGACGAATATCTGCATGGCGAAAGCCTCCGCCCCCACAAAGGCGGCGGCAATCATCACCAGAACTCTCGCAAGACGCATCATCCTTTACAGCACCTCCACCATCCGCACCAGTTCGGCGCGGATGCGCTCCTCCTCGGCCTTGTCGCCGTGAGCGACGGCATACGCCAGCAAGCCCTCCAGCTTCTGGATTTCCTCCATATACCGCGCTCTCTGCTCCATGTTCATATTACGCCGCCAGCTCCGCCACGCGCTTCGATGCGTCGACCTTGACGAGGAACGTCACGTGGTATGGTGCGCGGGTGTTGGGTATCTTCTCGTCGAACCGTTCGACCGTCGCCGAGATTCCGAACTCCGTCTTGGCGAACGCGACTGCGCTATCGAGCGCAGCCTGTGCGTCCTCGCCTGTGACAGGCTCCTCGCCGAACTTCTCGATGTGCAGCGTCGTTCTCTCCGGCGGCATCATCGCCACTGCCACATACCACCCGTCCTTCTCGCAGGCGGCTTCCATCCTCTTTTCGATCTCGCGCTCAATCCGCGCCATGTTGTTAATATTATCGGACATGATTTCTCCTTTCAGGGCTTACCCAGCCTTCAAAACTCGTTTTAATTCCTTCCATAAACCACTACCAGCCTTTACAGCTCACCAATAAAGCCATTCTCTTGGCAACGACGCAAGATCTGCTGAAGTTGCTTACAAGCAAAGTCCTGCGGAATATGGTTACGAATGACAGATGTAAGAGCCATCTGCTCCCTCGGAAGCACGCCTATCTTTTTGTTTGAATATGCGAAGTTCTGAACCTCCATCCAGAAGGCAGGCCCCTTGCTTATAACTTTCTTTTGAAGTTCGACACCCGACAGCATCTTGCCGACAAGCTTCGCCTTTTTCTCTTCTCGTTGCTGTTGATCCTTGCTGATCATCAGGTCATTCAGAGCAGAAAGACCCGACAGGTCAACATCAACGTGCGCCGGCATGGACTCCCAGAATGCCTTCTGCTTGCAACGCTGCGTGTAGTTCGTCACGCCAGACCTCTCATTGACGATTTCCTCGTAGACCTGCTTACTGATCTTCTTGAAAACCTTCTGCAAAATCGGCGGCAGTTCCTGCATGCGCCAAATCTGATCAAGATTCAGAACCCTATCGGGGAATTGCTCAGCCAGCAAGCGATGAAGCATGGCAATCGAATAAGTCACGGTATTGGCGCGGAACGAACCCGTATACCAGTCTTGATTGCTTACAAGATCTTCAACTGCCTTAAACATTATGGCAAGCGCCACCGTGTCCTTGAAATACTGTATGTTGTAACGGGCTCTTTCATTTGGGCCTTTCTCCCAAATTTGAGAAACCTCCTGCGCAAACGACTGAAAGTTCGACTGTGCGCCCTTGCTCACCGAGTAGGGCCGTTCATCCCAGCTATAGCGATACTTGGCAAGATCAGTCTTGGTAATCTTTTGCTTTGGCGGGAACTCCCTCTTGAACGCCTCTTTCTGGGCACGCGAGAGCTTCATCTGCTTCTGCGTATACTGACCTCTAGCTCGCTCATAGAACCAATAGGTCCGCAACTGCGTAGAGGACACCGACGGCGCTGGTGTCATTTCGGAAATCTTCTCGATCTGAACATGGAACGGATGCGTGGAGAAGAAGTCGGCATCTGACACTTTGTTCTGCTGGTTGGATGCGCGTGAAATCGTCCGAAGCAAATCCTGCTTGTCGTCGTCTATCATACCATCATGAGTGACGGTCAACTTCATTAAGACGTTAATCTTCGACAAGTCGGCGCGATCGCAGAAGCGCGCGTTTGAAATGCTCGCCGTTGTTTGGCCTCCGTTTATGATCTGAAACTCTTCTGCATAGGCCAAGTTGCCTTCATCGTCAAAACGCACATTGGATGCCGTCACGGAGATGCCGTTGTTAAATGCAAAGAATTGCTCTGGAGTTCGCAGGATCGTCTCGCGGATGCGTTTGTTTACAGCGCCCTTTGTCGAAAGGAAGGAGCGGACGTTTCCTTCAAGCAATCGAGCCCCAAACTCATCATAAATATCTGCCAGCACAACACCAGGGACTATGCCCATATAACTGGAATAGCGGAAGCGATTTGGAACGCACGACTCCCCGGCGGGAACACAATGGACAACACGGGGCTTGTATTGCGAAAAATCAATCTGCAATGTTCCTCGACCCTCGACAGCGGATGAAAGGTCGTAGATGGCTCGGATGTCGTAAACCAGCAATTCAACCGGCTTTGTCTCAATGTCCGGGAATTTCGTACGCTTTGCGTTGTCAGTAACAATACCATCAGTCAACAAGTAGACACGGAACTTGCGAATAGAGGACTCCGTTGCCCCCATGTGGGCGTTGATGATTTCAATGCAATCTAGATAATCCGTCGCTTCAGACGAGAATTCCTTGAGAGTGTTTCGGTCTCTGATAAAATTGAGGGCGGCCTCAACGTCTGGCCGAATGTCAGGAAGACCCATCTTGACGGGCTCTTCATCGCCATCAAACTTCGTCACAAAAAGATTGAGGAATCCATCGACGGCAGAAAAGGAATACCCATTGATATGATAGCGCTTCCGATCTTTCGCCACCACGTGGTCAAAGAAGGCGGGGGTGTAATCATCGACCAGCTCGGCCTGTTCGAGCTCTTCCGTCACGCGATCAGCGAACGCCTCCTCACTCGTCTTTCCGTTGACAGCCAGCTCATTCTGGATGTCAATCAGGAGCGCCTCGCGATATTCAAGCGCATCCTGTTCCTGTTGTTTCTTTTCTGCAGCGGTCATGCTCAAGCCTCCTTGAATTCCTCTATGGCCGGAAGACTCAGCGAATACTGACAGGCCGTCACGGCGGACACAAGCGCTGACCTCCGAACACACGGGAACTCTGGTGTCACCTTGTAGATGTCCCGGCAACGCACCTGGAATCTCCGATTTTCATATTCTGGTTCGCCATCCACATAGCGAGCAAGATACAGTTTGCTGTCAAGCATTGTCCTGGCCGCAACGCTTGTTGCCGCCCCACGAGCCTTTTCGACAATGTCTTTAAGTGAAAAAGCCTCTTCCTTGTTCTCTGACGCCCGGTCGATGTGATAAACAATCAAAGAGCCTGCAACTTCGGAATCAAGCTGTTCGATTGAGGATATGGTAATTGCCGTCGCACTAACCTTGCAACTCTTGACCTCGGCCCAGTTTTCATAGAACTCAAAGTCTTTGTCCATCTTGAACGGACCCACCCAGGCATCAAGCGCATCTTCAAATCCTTTGGACTCTGCAAAATACAAAAGCGCAAGAAGTTCTGCCGCAAGACCTTGCTGCTCCTGCGTTGACATAATTCCAGGACGCGTTCCCTTGAGCAGATCCTGCCAAGCCGCGAATCGTGTCAGCAAGCTCAACAACGCCGAATCGCGAGAGTCTTTCCGTGTAGCCTCGAACAAGTCATAGCAAAGCGTATTGAATACGTCACGATGTTGCGGCGTGAGAAGCGAAAACGAAAGGCATGCCTTGTCTTTCTTTGTAAAGGAAAGGACAAGTATCTGCGCCGTAGATGGTATCTCCGCCGAGCTAAATGTTTTCCCGATGTCCTCAATCAAAAGCGTTGGACGCCCGGTATTGTCCAGCCCGAAATACACCGACAACGGGAGATCCGGGTCAACGATGAAATAGCGCAGAGGAGCCTTCTCTACAGCCTTAATTCGATTGATAAATGAATTGAAGTCCATTTCAGTCCTCCTCCTCTGCATTTAAGTAATCCATCAACGAGCTCTCTTCATAGGCTCGTTTGGTAAAGAAATATTCCTGTTCAACCTGATCGTCTTTCGATCCGGGGAAACCAAAACTCAACGCGAAGAATGACTTCGTCTTGGGCATTTCAGACCCCTTACATGGTTCGCTCATCTCAACATACTGTACCACCAGCAACGGCCTACGCCCTGACGCCTTTGCCTTAACGAGGAATCTCTCGTCCGGCGGCTCGCGGTTTTCATACCCCCTGACCGACTGATAAGACTTAACCACCTGCCTTGCGTCTGCCGGAGTCAGAATGTACCGCATCGCACCTCCCGAGGTGACTTTCAGTTTAGTTCCGCTGATCATGACTTCCCGTGTGGAACTGACGACTGCAAGCATTCGTCTAGCTTTGCGGATATGCAGCGGCAACGGCGCATCTTCCGGTCCAGCATAAGCCGCTTCCCCAGCTTTGGCAACCGGGATTGCCACGTCCCAATTCGAACCAAGGTTAGAGATGTAATCGGCGATTTGGGGGACCATAAAGCCGAAACTCATCATCCCCGCCTTGAACTTGGCCAACATCTTCGTGATCTCTTCCGGCGGGACATTCCGCAAGAACCGCATGTTGTCCCACACGATGTCTTTTTCAAGCAACCCTATGTTGTTTCTGATAAAAGAACAAACAGACTTGTCGTTTTCACTGGTCACGTCTGGATCGTTCTTGATGCGCGGCGTTTCAACAGCATGACCTGCCAAGACAATCGGGAAGCTGATACGGGTTGCCGTCCGCATTTTATTACGCGCAGTTGGCAACATTGCACCAGGCGACTTCCTGATCTTAAACGCAAAATCCTTCGGCGACCCGTCTTGCTCGACAATCTGGTGGAACATTTCAGACAAATCTTCGGAAATGTCGCTTGCATATCCGAAGTTGTCAACGGCGTTTTGAGGCATCCACACACGAACAAGACTTTGGTATATCCCGCGATATCCGCACCAGCGTCCCATCTGAAGTAGCGTGTCGCTCATCATGGTATTGCGACGGAAGTAGCTCACTACAAGGCCTTCCAGCGTCAAGCCTCGGGAAAGAGCATTTCCGCCAATTACAATGTAGCGTTTGTCTGTATCCGAATAATCTAGTGCCTTAACTGTCTTGCCGCTATTAACGACAACGGTTTCAATGGTTTTGATCGAATCGAGCAATATGGTCTTGAGGAACTTGTTCCAGGTCATTCCTTCACATGCGCGACTAAGACCATACTCATCCCAAATATCATGAAGCTGCTTCAGTTCGGGAATCCGCTCCGCCTTCTTTGGATCGCCGCAGTAATTCGACACTCGGGACACAATCCGTTTCACATAATCCTCTATGTGACTGAGCAAGCGATTCTGTATGGCTACAAAACGGCTAACGTGAATCATCATCGAGCGGTGTCCGATGTGATCGCCGGACTGTCCGATGACATCCATTACACCATTTACGAGCATGAAGTAGCCGATAGCAGTCTGCAACGACTTGGGCAAGTCCTCGCTTGGGTACTCATCTTTTTTATGCGTTGTCGGGAGCCACAGCTCAATGTCATCGATAATTTTAAGGTACGGTGCGCCAGGATCAAATAGTTTTGACGCCCCGAAGTAGTTTGATGGCGTGGTCAGCCGGTACACGAAGCTACGCGGGAACAGGTCATCCGCGACCACCTTGTCCTCGGAGTCAGGATCGATGAACACATTTGCAAATGGAGTCGCTGTTATCCCAACATATGAAGACCGCGTGAAGGACTTCAGAATCTTACGAATCAGCTCATTCGTGCGCGTGGGATTCGCCTCTTCAGAGAGCTTCTTCGTGTTGATGGAGGCATTGTCCGCCTCGTCGTCGATGAACAACAGGGGCCAAGGGAGCGTGACGTCACCCTGAGCCGACACGGTTTTAACACCTTTCTGAAGCCACTTGTAAAGGTGCTGCAGGACGGATACGTTCTTCTTGACGACGCAAAGCACGGGAACATCGTCACGAAAGACGTGAACAGGGTTTTCCCCTTGCTGCTTTCTGAAGTCGTACGTTGCGCCCGTAAGTTTGACGACCTGCTTAAGGGGCAAGAGGTTTATGAATTCTTTTTCAAGACGACCTTGGGTTTGACGGCGGAGTTTTTCGATAATGCCTGCAGTAATGATAATCACCCGATAACCTGCATCTGCGGCCTTGTTGCACAGCGCGATGAAGTTGGCCGTCTTGCCAGACTGGATATCACCCATTACCAACCCGCGAATATTGAACTTGGGGCTCTTGGGATTCCCCAAGTGGTTCATAATGGCATCGGAACTCTTATCAAGTTCACGGATGACGTTCGGGCTCCATTGCTTTTGGCGAAGCTTTGCTAAGTAAGCAGTGAACCACTCATCATGATCCCCTTTAATTTTTGTAAACCAGTCCTTTGCTTGCGCATCATACTCCGCGCCATCCACAATGCACTCGTCCTCTGGCTTGTACACACCGACTAGTGCGATAAGCTTGCGAACAATCAAAGCAATCTCGTCGGCAGAAAGGCCCCCGAATCGAGAAGCCTCCTTTGCCACCGTCTCCTCGATCTGTTCCTCCGTTAGGTTCCCGGTCGCCTCGTCGTTGCTATAGACGACGCACAACCATTCAAGAATCATTCGCCCCTGTTTAGACAGTACCATTGAGAATCTCCTCCTCTTTTTCACGAAGTTTTGCCGCACGCAACACGAAAGGTTCGCTTTGAAGCATAGAGTGAAATGCTGTCTTTCGGGCATTGCCCGCCGGTATCATATTGACTAGGCCGGAAAGCATATCGACCATCTCGTCCATCGAGAGTGGCGCCTCATTTTCCATCTTCTGCTCACTACTTCTGCTGTAATAGATTACATCGACGGGAATCGTGCGCTCGAACAGGCGCAGCAGTTTCTCGGACACTCCCTGCGATTCCAGCGCTGCCTTGATAACGGGATGATTCCGATTCAGGCTCACCGCAGTCACGACACCGTCTTTCACGGTGGACTCCCAAACCTGTTGGTCTTCCGAACCAGCTTTCGCCTTTCTCCCGAACACTTCAACGCGGATGGCATTCCTGCTCTGCTTCACCACCGAGTCAACGTATGCGCGCAAATGAGTAACTATCTCCTTTGGCGGAATCGCAATGGACTTCTTGACATCGAGCGACCACTTCATGTCGACGGAATTGGGGATGTCGACCTTAACGCGTGCAAGCTTAAAGAACTCCCCCTGTGCCTTGAGACCGAACCAATGCCCGTATGTGATCAAGCGCTTGTTGCGATAGATGTAAAATCCCTGCGTTCTACGAAGCCCTTTACCAGTGCCAAGTACATCGCGCATCTCCGGCGTCAGTTCCTTGTCATGGGGGAGAGTGAAGGCCTGCAGGGTGATTCTGCTCTTCCCGAAGCCAAGAGGCTGGGTTGCTTTGCATTGGTGGCCCTGCTTGCCATTCGCCACATACTGAAGAAACGGGTCCTTCGGCTTGAGAGCGTTTCCGTTAATACGGATCCTTATCTTATGGATGCCGTCCTCTCCGTATATGTATCGATGGAAAACGAGCGCAAGATGCTCGCTCATCTTGCACATCTCGTCATCAAATGTCATTTCATCGTATGACCCGCCAAAGTCGATTGACTGCCATAGGACTACGGTTCCACTTTTCCTGTTCTTTAGTACCTCAACACCCGGCAAATTCTTCCATTCATCCTTTTCGAGTATAAGAAGCGGCCATACCACGTCTTTATGCTTCGCAATGTAATCAAGGTCCCACCTGCGCGCAGCAATTTCCCCATTCTTCTTTGAGATGACAGTCATGACACGACATTGTGACATGGACGCAGTCTTCAATCCAAGTCCGTACCGACCGAGATCCTTTTCCGACCGTGCCTGCGCCGGATCGGCAGAGCCATATTGCATAGCGCTTGTCAATTCGTCAGCCGTCATGCCTTCACCATCGTCAATAATTGCTATGTAGGAATTGAGGGAATCCTCGAAGTCAACATCCACGATCTTCGCTTCAGCTGCAATCGAGTTGTCAACGAGGTCTGCCACTGCCGCTTCGAGCGAATAGCCAATGTGTCGAGTTGCCGATATGAGCGAATGGGCTTGCGGCGGTTGCTGAAGGACTTTCATTTGAACAGCTCCTCGAAGTCTGTGACATTTATCCTGCGATCAACCGAGAACAGCTTGCGAAGATCTCCGTGGGTAAAATGTTTTGCAGGCTGCATCTTGCAAAGCGTGATCAGAGAGTTCGCCGTAATAGCAGACCCGTGTACACCACTTTCTTCAACAATGTCTGATATCTGATCCGAGATCTTGGGTACAAAACCACCAGCGATATAAGAGAAGAACGCCAGCTGGTATTCGGATTTGCTGTAATGTGCCAGATTCCCAAGATAGTTCACGCACATCCGATTCCTGTGATCGTTCGTGATGCCGTACTGTTGATAGGCCTTGTTGTCAATAATGGCCTGATAGCCACTCTCGTCTGAAAGTAGGAGCACGTCGGGGGACTTTCCGATCTTCCCGACATGTTCGGTCTTGAATCCGAAGACCGTTTCAAACAACTTACAAGTCGCTTTCTCAAAGGCAAGGCAGTCCTCCTGTCCGTTTATTGCCATCTGAGAATATGCCGAGTAGAACGCATCAAGAGCTCCCGCAGGATAGATCTTGTAGAGCACATCCTCCACGAATGTCTTCTCATAGCCGGTGGACTGAGACACGGAATCGACAATGGCAGGGGTGATGAACTGAATGGGCTCAATTGCGGCAACCTTCAACAATTCCTGCTGAACCTTGAGCACTCCGATCTGATAGGCTGTCACATTTGTAGAGCCAGCCAAATTCCTAGTATCCTTCTGATGCCAGGGATCAAGACCGAACTGCCGTTGAAATTTCTCGTGATTCTCTGGTCCCTTAATCAGACCCGCATCATCTGCAAGTGCCTGGTTAACCGCGTCTACACAGTCCTGAGGTATCATCATTGAGCCAGAAGTCCGATAGATGAACTGGGTATATGCAAGCCAGTTCGCCATCGTGTTGGCGACGTCCTTCAACTTTGCCACCACGCTGTTCGACTTGCGGTTGCTTGCATAACGAGTCTCAAAGTCAGCAGGCAAACAGGCGTCGCCTTTTTCGCGAAACTCAAGAATACGCGCAACGACATGCTCATAACATGCGGCAGACTCGTTCTCGGCCTCTACAATAACAATCTTTGCAATCTCCTCTTCCGTCAGCATCTCAATGCGTGAATCGAGAAGCAACTTGAGCAGAAACCGAAACGGTCGAATCTTAAATCTCGGAGAAACCTCGACGTTTCTACTCATTGAGAATGGCGACGGGAACTGGTACTTGAGCACCTGGCGCGTCAAAACATCGGTGGGCGACTTCCCATTGAGCAGAGCTTCGCCTGCCATAGTCGGCTTCAAGACTCGCTCGGCCCCGTAATAGAACACAAGGCCAAGGCTCTGCAACCATGCCAAATAGGTACGCCCGCCGCCACCGCCCTGATCCCATCGGTCCCCCTTGCGCTTCAGTCCTTTCTGCTCAAGTTCGTCTTCGAAGCTGAGATGAGAACCGTGGATGCCTTTCCATTGCTTATCAAGAAAATCGCACGTCACCAGACCGAGTATCTCCGGCACCGGCGAAAGAGCGCGCTTGGGACGAGTAACCCACCAATGATTGATCATGGCCCCTCCTCCTTATTTCAAATCACCAGAGTCAGCAATGTTGCACTCGACATGCTCATACTCGATGCCGGCCAGCGTTCGCAACAGAGCCTCGAAAATGATACGTGCGCCTCGCGGCGGCACCGCCATACCGATCTGCTTCCTTACGCTTTCCTTGCTTCCGGTAAAGAGAAACGCATCTGGAAATGTCTGAAGACGTGCGCGCTCGCGGTTCGTTAGTGCCCGAGGCTCATGGTAATGGTAGATGTGCGTTCCGCCACCACCGGAACCTGTCACTGTATACGCGGGTTTGTCTGGATCAAGGCGCTTATAAATCTGACTAATTTTAGCGCCACGGACGTGCAACTGCAAGTGTTCAGGAAGCTTAGCAGTGAAGGCATTTTGTCCCGGCAGAATATACTGAAGCCGCTCGACCACCCTTGGGCTTTGCGCTGTCAACTCGTTATTAGGAGAGTCTTGGGGAATCGGCGGCTCCTCAAGCGCGGCCCGAGATGAATTGTCTCTCGGCTGAAGAGCCGAAGGGCTCGGCGGGTAAAAAACATATGGCAGGTCGGCACGAATGCCGATGATGATTATCCTATGTCTGGTCTGCGGAACTCCATAGTCCTCAAATTTGTAAAGGTGAGGATAAATTCTATAGCCTGCCTCTTTCATGCTCGCGAGAATCTTTTTGAACGCGGCTCCCTCGTTCGCGCTGGCCAAACCTCCTACATTTTCAGCCACAAACCACATGGGACGGAAACGGCGAAGGACAGCCACGCCATATTGATAAAGCGGGCCATACGAGCCGTCGATCCCCTTGTGTTCACCCACCACAGAGAAGTCATTGCAAGGGAATCCAAAGGCAAAACCATCTATCGGCGTAAGCCTTGGATCATCAAGCCTGAGCTTCCGTACATCATGGCAAACGACAGTTTCGGGATGGCTACTACAGATATTTTCTGCATAAGTGTTGCATGTATCCTGATCGTAGTCGTTCGACCACGCATGGGTAATCCTGAAATTAGGATTCTCGATCCTGGCGCTTATTGCACCGCAAGCCAACCCTCCTGGACCGCAGAAAAACTCTCCTAATCTGAACGCAGACGCATTGAATGTCTGCGGGGAGGCATTTACGTTCTCTGGACGCGGACGAACTGCTCCTTCTACATATTCGACGCCACCGACTGCCGGGAATGGGCGCGCTGGCATCATTGCCTGAAGAAAATCCGTCTGCACTGGGTCGAACGAATATGCAGAATGCCATTTCTCGACAAAAGGACGGAGCTTCTCAAATATGTTTGGTATTGAGCGTCCACCGCATCCAGGCAAGGGACGATTATAAAAGTCTTTGTCTATCCGACCAGTAAATCTTGTTGAACACACAAAGACATCCGAAGTCGGATCAGAAAGAATCCTCTCGTGATTCACTTTTCGACCCAATGAGAATATAACGTACACATCCCCATGTGTCGAATGAACGGTAGAATACCCGGTATCACGTAGCCATTTTCTATCTTTCACTCCTACAACTTTGGCGGTGTATGATATCGGCTCACCCTTGTTACCCCAGAGCACCACATGGGTAAAAAGGCTGTACTGCTCATAGTGATACCCTCTTGGAAGCGGCAGGTTGTAAAGCTTCCTGCGCTCGATCCATTCAGCGTTTGATTCACGGAATGTCCCAACGAGAATGGTTGGGGCAAGGTCATCAACTGTAATTGTTTGTTTCATACTCATGATAGAAATCTCACTTACGTGTCCTGTTTGGCAACCTCATCGTCATCTAAAACAACGTCCATTATGTCGCCGACATTGCATCCCATAGCAGCGCAAATGCGCAACAGGACTGATGTTCTGACATTCTCGCCTTTCGATAACCGTGCTAATGTAGCAGTCGAGATGCCGGTTGCCTTTCGCAAGTCGGCTCTTGTCATGTCTCGGTCTATAAGCAATTTCCAAAGTTTTTTATAGCAGAAAGCCATGATTGTTCCTTTACCATTATTACAAGCATATTATACCAAATATTACGTTGAAATACAACGTGCTTTAAATCAATGATTCATCTTTATAAATCTTTTGTTGACAATATGAAGTTGATTCGCTTCCATAGGATTGCTTTTCATTCTACTCCAAGAAGAAGCCAGTGATCAACCTTTTCCACTCGGCGAGAATCGAAACCCCAAGCGGAGCATTACACCACTTCGCCTCCCTAACAGGGCACAGTTAGCAATGAAAATATATCAACATACCCCGTTGATATCCTGGAACATATACGGCATCATGTCACGCGACATGACAACAAAGGGACAATTCCCGGAAAGGTAGGACACAATGAGGATAGAAACGGAAACAGCGGTTCGGAGCATCGTCGGCTTCGACTCCGAAGTAACGAAGGAGATGGTCGAACGGGCCATAGACATCCTTCGCGGCAAGGCGAACGCGGACGGCGGCGAAATAACCGTCCACAACGTCAGGTTCAGCGACGCGATGGATATCCTGAAGGTCAAGCGGCGTACCCTGCGCCACTACATCTACCGTGGATACCTCGACCGCGTCTACGGCGGGGGCTGTCGCGCAATCGGCGTGACCCGCGAGAGTCTGCTGAGGTTCATGACCCACAGGACGGTCGAACACCGGGGCGGCGAGAGAATCACCGTCACCCACGGCATGGCCAGCGAAGCCCCCGGACGTTTCTGGGCAAGGGAAATGGCGCAATGAACAATCTACTTCGCCAACTCCCGCTCAATCCATGCCATGAGAAAGTCGACGATCCCCCGCTGTCGTTCGGCGGGGATCGGGGTGCCGCGAGCCACCTTCCACCACTTGGCGAGGCAGTCACGGCAGCAGCAGGCGCAGGCGTGCTGCGCCTTGAACACGGGATGCCCGCGCATCGGCGTCTGCTTCCCGTCGCTCGGCGGATTAGCCGGTGCGAGCCGCGTTCTGATGAACTCCTCGCAATGGGAGCGGATCGTCTCCATTCCCTTCTCTGCGATGTACTTCCGATCCGCTTCCGAAAGATGGAAGCGACTCCTGAACTTCGACTTCCCAAGCCGGGCGAATGCGGCATCGTAGTTCTTCATTGCACACCATCGATTTTCTGCGCCTCGGCCAGCTGGCGGAAGTATGCGAGCGTACCAGAAGCGAAGTCGAGAAAAGCCTTCTTTGGGCGGAGCCCGACGCCGTTCGCCTCGGCGGACGCCTCCGCCCGCTCGCTCGGCAGCGCCACAAGCTCGCCGAAGACCTGCTCGACCGGCTCAACAGGGACGTTCGTGTCCCTGTAGGCGACTCCGGCGTTCGCCGAGAAGTACATCGCCTCGTCATCAAGCCAGAATGTGCGTCTGCGCGACCCGTCGCCAGGATAGACGAGCCACACCTGCCGCGCGACGCGCCGCCCGAAGCGTCCCTCGGTCGTGCGGATGCGGGCGTACTTGAGGACGCTCTCGCGCATCTCCTTCGTCGGACGGCGGGAATACTTGGCGTCCATAGCAAGCGCGTAGAGCGCCTGGCCTTTCGCGCCGCGCAGCTCGATGACGATGTCGGGGCTCCAGTTCCCGCCTCCGAAGTGGCACAGGCTTTCGCTCGGGAACTTCCAGGAGGCATCCTTCGGAAGAATCCACGGCTCGTAGCGGACGACGACCTCGCAGCCTTCGCAAAGCTTTGCGGCGAACGTCGTGTTCCGCGCGAAGTCGACGCCGAATGAGGCTCCCACGCTCCTGCCCAGAACCTCGTCCCAAGTCGTGACCTCAAGCCCGCACTCGGCGAACGCCGCGACGAGCTGGACGAGAACCCACTGCTCGTACATGCGGGAGTTCTTCTTCGCCCGGAAGGGAGAGCCGAATGTCCCTCCCCAGTGCGAGAGGTCGCGGAGGTAGCGGAGGACGATGTTGGCCGCTTCGAGGTAGTAGTCGTTCTCGGCGAACTGCGTCGACTCCGGCGCGAACACGGCCTCGCCCACGCCCGCCCAGAAGGCGCCTCCAAGCTCGCCGTCGAGCCAGCGCTGGATGTCCTCCGCCTCCGCGTCACGCTCCTTCAGGCGGCGGATGCGCGGCACGTCCTCGGTCTCGTAGAGGCTGCGCTCCCCGGCGACGCTCGTCCTTGAGCGGTACTTGCCCTCGGCCTCCAGCCGCCTTACGTCGGCGGCCAGCCCGGCGCGGCAGCTGGCGAGGCGAACGCGCATCAGCCTGAGAAATGCCTTGAGGAGCCTGTGTTCCGGGATGTCTCGGGACTCGACGAGCCGCCCGACGGCGCACAGCCGGCTGTCGGCACCTTCCGCCGTCGGGTCGATACCCCGCTTCATCATCGCGGCGACGGCGCGCCGCGAACTGGCGCGTCCGGCGGGAACGGTTGTCTGTTGGACGGTCATCGCCGCTTTTGGCGAACGCTCGATCTCGGCGAGGATCGGCTTCAGGCGGCGGCACGCGCCCGAAACGGCGAGCAGCTCCTCCTCCAGCGTCCGCCACGCCCTGGCCGCCTCTCCACGCCCTGCGGAGGACTTGCCCCGCACGTCCGTGACGAGGGCCCGGCAGACGCTCTGGAGGTCGGACACCATGCCCTTGTAGTTCGCCCACCCGATCTTCGAGGGGACGACATAAAGAGAAGCCCTGAACACGGTCTCGTCCGCGCCGTCCCTCGTCTGGACGACGGAAAGCTCGGTCGCGCCCGACGCGCTCTCGAAGTATACGCCGCGCGCAAACTCCAGAGAGTTGGTGAACTCCCGAGACTCCAGCTTCAGCTCCTCGTCGCCGACGAACACCCTGTACTCGCCCGTGCGGTCGTACTCGTAGAGCGCAAGCGAATACCAGCGATCCTCGAATACGGGCGCGACCTCCGGCTCGCGCACGTTCCGCCACGAGCCCCACCACCTCGAATCGTCCGGGAGGTAGCAGTCTATGAGCTCAACCCTCATGGCGCGTCACGACTCGCTTTCGTATCCGAAGAAGTGCTCCTTCGCGCGCAGCCGCTCGATGGCCGAGCGCGAGGGGGAATAGGCGTCGTCCCTGAACGAGTCCACGATGTCCGCCACCGCGCCGAGCGCCTTCTTCTGCGCGACGCTCGTGATGGAGCGCACCTTGGAGATGACGCGCTGGGCGATCTGCTCGTCGAGGGCGATTGCCTCGGCCTTCGCGCCGAGGAGCGGCGCGGCGCTCGCGATGTAGCGGGCCATGCCGGAGCGGACGCGCGGGCTCACGGCGACGCCGAGCGTCCGAAGCGGCTCCGCGAGCGCGGCGAGCGTCTTCTCCACGTTCGCCGACAGCGCCGACGTCCTGCGCCAGGAGGCGAAAGTCCCGTAGGCCACGCCCGGACCCGCATCCGCCCCGCCGAGGCGCGTGTGCGCGGACGTGCGCGGCCCGTCGCCGAGGTAGACGAGGTTGGCGCGGTCGAGCAGCCTCGTCGAGAGGCGGCGAGTCGTCTCGTCGAAGTTGACGGTTCCGACGAACCTGACGGACGGCGCGAGCTTCACGCTCGAATGCTCCCTGAACACCGCGTCACCCGACACGGCGTCCTTCGAGAAGCAGGGCAGGACGCGCTTCTCCTCGGGCATCTCCATGATCTGCATGAAGTCGCTGAAGTAGTGTTCGACCTGCGCGAGGTTCATCTCGTCGAGGCAGACGGGGTACAGGGCGGATGCACTGCCGTTCTTCGCGTAGTCCGCCTCCGCAAGCAGAAGCCGCTGGTAGAGTCCAGTCTCCGAAGGCGAGAACTCCGCCGTCACCGTGTTCACGTAGCCGAGTAGGTCGGCGCGCTCCATCCAGGACGGGCTCACGTGGACGATGTGCGTCCCCTCCCTCGGATATTCCGCCCCCGCACCCGCGAGGACGTCACCGTAGATGCGCGCAAGCGAGGACTTGCCGACGCCAGCCGGTCCTTCGAGGACGGTCAGACCCTCGCAGAGGACGCTCAGGTGGAAGCGCCGCAGGTCGTTCGCATCGTAGGAAAGCCCCGACTGGCGGGCGTAGTCTGCGAGCCTCGCGAGGAACGCCTCCTGCATCGCCGCGTTCTTGGCGGCGGGCGAGGGCGCGTAGATGTTCCTAGGCGGCTCGAACGGCTCTGGACGCGGGCCGCGCCTCCGCTCGACGGGCTCCTGGATCGCGGGGGCCGCCGGGCGCATGGATGCGACCATCTCCTTCAGAAACGGGAACATGGCCATGCAGTCCGAGGCGTTCTTCTCCGACCGCGCCTTGATCTCCTCAAGGGCGGCGTCTATGTGCTTCCTGCGCTCCTCCAGCGCAGCCGTGTCCTTCGCCTTGCGCTCCTCCCACGCCCGCCGTTCGTCGGCGAGTTCCCTGTTCGCCTTTTCGCGCATCTTGTCGAGCTGCGCCTTGACCCGCTGCTCGTCCTGTTTCTGCTGCTCCTTGCGGCGCTCGCGCTCGCGCTTGATCTGCTCGGCGAGGTCGGCGTTCTTTTTGTCGAGGTCTTCGCGCTCCTGCTTGAGGTCTTTGATGTCCTCCTCGATGGCCTCCTTGGAACCGGCGATCCAGTCCGCGATGGCGGCGTTCTTGGCCTTTGTGTAGCGGGCCTCGTCCATGAGGTCGCAGTTCAGCATCGCCGCGCCAAGTTCCTTGAACGCCAGCTCGGACTCCTCGTCGAGCTTCCGGACGCCGCTGGTGGCGGCCTTCAGCTCCTCGGCGAATCCCGACGCCTCGGAAGACTCCTCCAGCCGCTTCACCAGATCCTTCAGCTGCTGGCGCTCGTTCCTGCTGAACGACTTGACCGCTGCCATCATACGGGAGAACTTCGCGGACAGCGGCTCCCAGTCAAGCTCCTCCCACGCAGATCCGAATTCCTCCCGCATCCTCGCGCAGACATCCGGGGGCAGATACTCGTATGCAACCTTCGTCTTGTTGCTCGATCCCTTGCCCTTCTCGTCGAGCGACACGGTTATCTCCTCGCGGAGGACGGCATATCGGGAATTGAATTCGGTTTCCGCAATCTTGTATAGCTTGGGCATCCCTCCCCTTGATTCGACGGCCGTTAGCGCATAGTCCCAGCCGGGATCGGTGTGAGCGGTCGGGGTCTCGCGGGCGGCGAACGGCCCGTAGACGCAGCCGTCGACCGCAAGGAACACCTGCTTCGCGGATATGTGCGGAAGCCTTACGCCGTTCTTGCGTCCCTTTAGCCTCATTATCGTCCGCGCCGTTTCGCGGAACGGCCGGAACAATTCCGCTCCCGCCGACTGTTCAAGGGCGTCTTCCTTTGAGGTAAAGCGGGCCTGGTAAAGCGATTTTCCCGGATCGTCCGATTTTTCCTGCGAAGGCTCAAGCGTCGTCTCCATCAGCATTCCTGGGATGATCGAGTCAGGGTTTGTGTTTGACGACAGCCGCCACCATATTTCGCCGTCGTTGTAGAAATCAAGCGGGTTTAGGATTTTCTCGGTTTCATTCAAATGGTCGAATAGCGGTATCAGTTTGCAGAATGTATTTGCGCCGTAGGTAAACGGTCGTTGTCCGACCGCCGCGATTATTCGCTTCCCGTCGTGTTTCAGTTCCCAAAATTGTGCGTTCTCCTCCCAGATTTTTTTACTTTCCTCTGTTCCCATGTTCTCTCCCACTCCCAAAATTTGCTTTTTTGCTTCCATTAAATCT
>CACYNF010000003.1 GCA_902775595.1 uncultured bacterium
TCTGCGCGCGGAATTCGACGCGTCCGTAGTGGAACGTCCGCGCCGACTGGATATCCGCCGAGGTGTACTTCGCAAACTCCCGCTGACGATACCAGCCGCCGAGATGACGGTCCTTGTAGAGCGGATTCGGCCACTGCTCCTTCCGCGCCGTTATCGTGAGGACGCCATCCTTCACGCAGCAGTTCTCGACGCGGTTGGAGGTGTAGTACTGCGGCTCCTGGTTGCGCAGGAACCCGACCTCGGGCTTCCAGTTCGCAGCGTCCGGCATAGCACCCTTCCCGTCGAACTCGTCGCTCCATTCGAGCTTCCAGCCCTCGGACGAGTAGTTCCGCCTCGGGTCCTTCTTGGGGTCTTTAGCATCTGCGTCGACAGCCGCGAGCGCGCACGAAAGCACCGCCAATACAGTCATCGCCTTTTTCATCGTCCCGGCTACCTGCCTGCGAATTATCTCACAATAACCATAAACGAAACACCCTTCACGACAAGTTCACCGCCTGCGTCTTCGGCAGTATCGACGAGATAGTCGCCGAGCGTCCCCTCACCGATTGCAACGGTCGATCCCGCGGCGTATGTGCCGGACGCGAGCTTCACGCCGTTGACCGTCGCAGACTTGACGGTAAGGGTATGGCCTTCAAGGTCGAGGCTCGAATTGGCATCCGCTATTTCGATGCTGTCCGCCTTCATGTCGGCATTGACAGCGGCGCGTCCATAGTCGCGCACGACATACTTGACCTTCCTGTAGTCTGCAATCGCATCGCCACCGTAGCCGAGCGACACCATTTCCGTGGTGTTCGTATTGCTCGAAACGCCGCCCGTTCCGTAGTAGCTCTCCGCGAGGCTCTGTCCGATGCCGATCGTGCCGCTCTTGTCGCCCTCGGCGCCGGTCTGCAGGTAGACCGTTCCGGCGGAGGCGTCCCCCGGCCCTTTGTAGCCGTCGTTCCTGGCGCGTCCCGAAGCCTCGATCGTCCCGGAGAAACTCGAAAAGTCGGCTCCGGACGAGGTGAGTTTCACCGCGACGCGGCCGCCCGGACCGCGCTGCCACAGGTAGCAGCCGCCGTTGGCCGTGATCGAGCCGGCGCCCGCGAGACGCCCCGCGGTGATGTCGATCGCGCCGCCCGCGCCGCCGGAGGCGTTGCCGCTCTGGTTGTAGGCCTCGGGGAGTCCGTTCGCGTTGGCCGGTCCGTCGAGCGTTAGCGTCCCGGAGACGGTCAGCCTGACCGCGCCGCCCGCGGCGCCGGCCGTCTGGCCGTCCGGGAAGGGGACGGTGCAGCCCGGCAGTCCGGGCGAGAAGACGGAGTCGTAGGCTTCGTAGAACAGGTCGGCGGCCCGGCCCCAGCGAAGCGAGCGACCGCCGTGCGAATGGAAGCCGAGGACGCCGTTGTGCTGGTCGCTGCGGTTTTTGCGCATGCCGCAGGACTTGGCGAGGATACCGCCGGTCGATTCGACCGCCAGGTCGCCGTTAACGGTCACGTCGCAGGAAACGAAGTCCGGCAGAACGCCGGTCGTCGAGGTGTCGTAGACGACCGCCATCGCCGGCACGCCGATTGCCGCGCCGTCCTTCACCGTGACGTCCGCGTCCAGCACGAGGTTGGTCCAGCCCGTCAGCATCCAGTTGCCGCTCATCGTCTGGTCTGTCGAGGAGCCGAGGTCGAGCGTGCCGCCTTCGTAGCGAATTGAGCCGTAGGCCGTGCTACCCGACGCATTGAGCGAGAACACGCTGTCAAGGCCGCCGGGCAGATGCAACGCCGTCCCGACGGGAATCGCGAGAATAGCGTAGTTGCCGAGGCCGAGCGAGTCGAACGTCCAGTCGCCGTCAGTCGAAGGTTCCGTCACACTTCGATTCACCGCCGGCGCAAACGACCCATCGACATTGTCGACGAGCAGCGTGCCGTAGGTCTGCGAGGCGTCCTTGAAATAGACGGTGCCCGACCCGCCGGAACGCGATGCGAGGGAGTTCTGTGCGTTGCGCCGGTCCGAACCTGCGTTGATCGAGGCGAATGTCGAACGGTCGACCGGCTGCTCGGTGACGATGGCGACGCGTCCGCCCGTTCCCTTGTGATTTCCGTCGCCTGATCCTGGGCCGTAGGCGGAGATCGTTCCGGTGCCGGAGACGGAGTCAGCCCGAATGTAGACCGAGCCGGCCGCGCCGCAGGCGTGGTTGTTGTTGCCGTACTGCCGGGCGTCAGAATCCGCGCGCACGATGCCGTTCACGACGATGGCGCCTTCCGAGGTGACGTAAATCGCACCGCCGCCGACGCCGTTGTAGTAGTTGTTCGCGCCTCGATCTGGAAGTCCGATGTGGATCGGCTCCTTCGGGTCGCCGTAGCAGCGCGGCGAATTCGCCGTAAGGCGGCCGCCGTGCGAAGCGTCCACACGCGCGGAATCGTGCGTGGCGAGATACCCCTTGCCTTTGGCGTCGAGCAGGCCGTCGGCGCCGACCGTCAGGCTTCCCACGGCAAGCCGCAGGCGGTAGGTCTCGTTGGCGAGCAGGTCGCCGACCCAGTCCCAGGTCGCGGGATGGTTTTCGCCCATCGAGCGCGACAGCGGGTGCGTGATCGCGCCGCTCATGACCGCCATCGGCCCAGTCACGGTCAGGCACTGGAAGTCGCCCTTGCCGGGAAAGACGGTGTCGACTGTGATCGTGCCCATGTAGCCATTCGTCTGCGTCCACGAAGCGACCGTCGCGGTCGCGGCGGCGTCCCACTCGCAGTTCGCCGAAGAAAAGCGACCGTCGAAGAGGACATTGTCGGACGAGGTCGGCGCCTGGCCGGCGGACCAGTTTGAGTCGACGGACGCAAGCCCGTCGGCAGCCGCAACCCACGTGTTGAACCCGGCGGGGACGACAAGGTTTTCGACCGTCATCTCGGCCGAGCCCGCCTGCGCGTCGACGCCGTAGAGTCCGGCGGCGAGCGCAAGGGAGACGGTCGTGTTCTCCGTCGTGGCAGAATCCAGCAGCGGAACGACCTCGACGTCCACATGGGTCGAACCGGCGGGGATCGTCGCCGTGCCGGAAAGCGCCGCGTAGGTCTGCCCGGCCGTGGCGGTGCCGCCGACCATGTAGGAGACGACGAGGTCGTGCGCCGTGTCGGCGCGCGAGATGCGGAACACGCCCGGGACAAGGCCGTTCTCGGCGGCGTCGGAGACTTTTTCGACCGTCAGCTCGCCGTTGTAGAAGGCGCCGCCCTCCTTGGCGACCTCGGTGCCGTTCGCATTCTTTCCGTATGCCGCGAACTTGTACGTCGTGTCCGCGGTGAGGTTGGTGGGCGTGTCCGTGTACGTGCCGGGGTTGGCGGCGGTTTCGATGATATTCGTGACGGCCGTCTCGCCCGCGTCGTAGATAACGCCAACGTCGCCGCTGTTCTCGCTCAGGACTACCGTGACCGTGTAGGTGCCGCCCGCGTTGCGCGCAACGGTCGGCGTCTGGAACTTCTGCGCCGTGGCGTCGACACTCTCGATCTCTCCCATGCCGAAGAACGCCGCATCGGACATCGTCGCGTACTCAAGAGCGACCTCCGCCGCGCTCGCCGCGCCTTTGCGCAGACGCGCCTCGTCAACATAGCCGACAAAATAAGCCTCGCTGCCGTCCGAGTCGCACCCGATCGAGAGCGGTTTGCCGTTGTCCGTCGCAGCCGTGATCGTTCCAGTTCCGATCTGCGAGCCGTTGAGAAATGCTGTCAGCGTGCTACCGCTGTAGACAAACGCAAACCGCATCCAGCCGGACGAGACGAGATCGGAAAAGGTTCCAGTAATGGATGTACCGGACGCGCCACGGGCCGAAAGCTTGTTGCTTGCGTTCGCCATCTCGACCTCCCACCCGTTTCCGGCATCATGCTTCTCCTTCCGCGAGACAAGTCTGTCGTACCCCTTCCGCGCCGTAGCGTCGTAGAAGCAGGAGAAGGTGAAGTTTCCGCCGACGCCAAGGGAATTGTAGTTCGGGATCGTCAGGTAGTCCTTCACATCAGACGTGGCTGTCTGGCGCGCCGTACCGACAGCCCCCGCGGTCTGGGCGATCGAAACGGCGGTCGCCTTCGCGGGCGACGCTCCGAGACCGTTGCCCGTCGCGTCCGCCACGGTGCCGGACGCCTCATTCATGTGCCAGACGCCAGCATAGTTCGTCCAAACGGCGGTCGGGTCGTTGTCGACGTTCGCCGCGCCGCCGAAGTACGCCGTCAGTTCCGTTGCAGACGAAAGCGATGGCACCTTGACCCAGACGAGCGTCTCGCCCGCAGGATCGAAGGTGTCGACCTCGAACGGAAGCGAGGCGTCGTTCTTGTCCGTGAAGAAGAGGTCCGTACCGTTTGCGCTTTGGAGTAGCGCCGAGGCTTCGGCGGGCAGTCGGACAAGTACAGGGAAGTTTTCAAAGGTCGATTCTCCGATTTTCGCGAGCACCGTCGCGGATGGCGTCAGCGTCATTTTCTTCGCAAAGTCTATATTCCGAACGGCGGCGCGCGCCTCCGGCGCGGCGAGCGCAAACGCGAACAACGCCGCCACAAGCGGAACCACTCCGCTCGCGAAACGGGATTTCAGAATCGAACGTAGACCTTCGGTATGAATGTGTTTCATTGCCTTTGCTCCTTTTGTATCACGTTGCTTCTGGCGATATTCTACCACTTCGGTTAAATATCGTCAATGCTATGAACCATCGTTCGCCGACATTCTACCAAAAGCGGGGAGGGATGGGAATATACGAAAGTATAGGTCGGGTTTGGCGTTTTGCGCTCCATGCGTTTATGCGGGGGAAAAGTTATAACTCCAAGACAACTGCGATTTCGTGTTTTTGCGAGTTATAACTCTTGAATTCGCATTTGTTTATTGTGGCAGTTGGCGCGGTTTCGTTGTGACAGTGGATGCAACGAGATATTTATGCAAAGTCAATGCGATGGCGAGCGCTAACGCGCGACCACGAATCCGGCTCCGCGATGAGTCGCCTGGCGGCGACTTGGCGCTGCCGCGTCCGCGCCGCGCCCTGGCTTCGCCGGGCGGCGCGTCCACGCCACCGCCAACCCTGCGGGTTTCATCGTCGCGCCGGTCACAAAAGCGGGCCTACGCCCGACACGAAAAATTCCTTTCTTTGACTGCAACTTATCGCTACGACTGATTTCGTGAGCTTTCGTGTCCCGCGAAGGCGGGCTTTCGTGTCACGGTGCGTTGCCGGAAGCCGATAGGCTTACGCGGCGGAACGACGCATGGCGTAGGCCGAAGGCCTACAAGCCGTTGCGTCGGGACACCACGCATAAGACGCGAAGCGTCGTCTGGCAACGTGCCGAGTGTTCGTGGTCGCGCGTCAGCGCCAAACGTTTTGGCATGCCTTGCAGTGACTATTGACTCTGCATAAAAATCTCGTTGCACAATCAACGAAAACCTACCGCCCATCGAGCAGGACGCGCAGGGCAAGCGCGATGTCGCGTCCAAACGCGCGGCACTTCTCCGGCGTCACAACGGCGCCGTTGGCGTTGGCGAACGGAAACTCCATCGCACGGCAGACCTTGGGCTCCTTTACATTGTGGCAGGCCCATATCACCGACGACCAGCCCTGCGCAAAGTTTACGCCCTTGTTCCACTTCTGCCCGAACGGCAGGTCATTCGCCGCCTTATACCGGAGAGTCCCCGACTGAACCTTCTCGAGGATCTCGGAGAAGCGGTCCTCCTGCGCGGAAGGCGGCACGATCTTCGGATCCTTCCGCGTCGCGTACACGAACTCGTTGTATTCGCCGCGTATCCACGGACAGTGCAGGTCGATGAACGCGTCGAGTCTCCCCTTCGCGTGCTCGCCGATCCACTCCGTCAACGCCTTAGTCTCCGGATAGATGAACTCGGAGTAGTCGCGGTTGTGGTCGTGGGGCTTGCGGTTCTTGCCCTGGTCGCCGGCCTGCGCGCCGTCGTAGTCCACGAACGGAACGCCCATGAGCTCCACGTTTGCGCGCAGCCAAGCGCCGAGGTCGTCATCGGCGAGGAACGCGTCCACAATCCCCTCGAACACCCAGCTCGCCATCGTCTCGGAGCAGTGGTGTCGCGCCGTGAACATGAAGCGAAACTTGGGCTCGCTCTTGAGACACCCCGCGCGCACCCGCGGCACCTCCGCCGCGGCGCGCGACCGACACAGCGTCTCCACAACAAAGGTCCCCTTCGCCGCGTCTGCCGCGTGCCGCGCGACGAACGCGTCCCAGTCCGCGCGTACATACGGATGGCATTCGTAGAAGAGCGTCTCGTTCTCGTCCGGCGCGAACGTGTAGGCGAAGCCGCGCGTCGTCGCCTTGCCGTCAAGCGGATACGCGAAAGTCTTGCCGCCGTCCCTCGACACGACCGGACCCCTCACGCCGACAATGTCGAGATTCGTCCCGTCCGGCTTGCGGAAGTCGAAGCGGACCGTCCTGCCGGCCGCGCCCTTCACGCGGAACGCCCAGTAGAACCATTCGCCCTTCGTGTCGCGCAGGTCCTGTCGGATGCTCACCGTGTCGCCGTCGATCGAGTTGACAATCGCGTTCCCGGCGGGAATCGCCGTATCGACGGTAAAACCGGAAGCAACGTCACCATATGCCGACACTACACCGAACGCGACAAGCGCCCATAGCGCAAACCTACATCCCTGCGCGAAACGCGATTTTAGAATCGAACCGGAACCTTCGGCATGAGTCAGTTTCATTGTCTTCGCTCCTTGATGCATCGTTTCGTTTCTAGCGATATTCTACCGTCTCGGGAAAACATCGCCAATGCCCTGAGCCATCGTTAGATGACATTTTAACAAAACGAGGCAGGGATAGGAATATACAAAAGTATATTCACTTTCCAAGCCGAAACTTGGCGGAAAGAAGCGAGAAAATTCGGTCGGGGTGCGACTCCCAAAGCGGCGGCTGCCCGTTTAGTCCGTAAATGCAGTCGTCTGAAAGTTTTTCCCACGTCTCGTTCAGCTCCGGGCCAAGAATCTTTGCGATGGATTCGATCTTGGCGACCATCGCCACCGCGCAGGCAAGGTCGCCAGCGGCAGAAAGCCAAGGCCCGTCCGCGCCCTTTTCCTCTACAAAACGCCGTGCCGCGAGAAGCGCGACTTCCTTCATCACCGCCTCGGCCTTGCTGGCGCGCGAAGGATCCGCAAGCCGAATCACCTCGAGCGAGGCGTTCATCTGCAGAAACGAATACCCGGGCATCTGCCACTTCCGCTCCTGCTCGGAAAGCTTCGACACGCCCCAAGACTGCTCTATCGCCTCGTCGACGAATTTCTCGTACGCCTCGCGGTGGCGCTCGTCGCCAGTCGTCTTCCACGCCGCGGCGTACACCATCGGCAGCCGCGCCGCCTCGTGAGGATGTACATTCCACATCTTGAGGACTCCCTTCGCGTCCTGCCTCCCGTCCGCGTCAAGCGCGTTCCATCCGTTCGTCTCGGTGACGTTTGCAATCATCCTGTCGGCAAGCGCGGCAAATGCGCCGCGTATCGCGTCCTTCTCATCGCGTGACGCCATCCCGCTCTCGTAGTAACGATAGAGTCCGTGTACGAAGTGGGTGATCTGGTCGCGCGAAGAGCCCCTGTTCACCGTTATACCGTCGCGCGACACGCCGCGGCACACATAGCCGGGGATCCTCGTGCCAAGCGAGAGAAGCGCCCTTGCGACGCCCTTCGCGCGCTCCGCGTCGTATTTGTCGACGAGCGCTGAAAGCGCGAGCCCAGCGATAATCGCGCAATCCTCTGTATCGTCCTCGCCAGCGCCGAGGAAAAGACCCGTCGCCTTGGAGCGGAACGTCGACGCGTGCGCCCAGGTCGCGGCGAAAGTGTCGAACTGGTACGGGATGCGGCAGCGAACGACCTCGTTGCCGTCGAACACGTTGTATTTCGGCAGGCGCGGCTCGTCATCCATTATCTTCGCGAGCTTCGGATACCTTCCCGCCCACGGCTCGGAGCGGTAGCCGAGATCATCGGCCTTCTTCACGAGGTTCCAGCTCGGATCGTCCGGATTGTTCCAGTGCTGCGTCCAGGTGACCCCGCGGTCGTCGAGGTGGATCGCGATGTCGCAGTCTACCATCTTGTTCCCGACGACGACGTTCTCTCGTCCGCCGCCGAGCATCACGGCGCAGCCCGCGCGCTCGAAGACGTTGCTTGCTACCGTATCGCCGCAGTCGCAGTCGTCAAGGTACACGCCCATCGTGAAGACGTCGCGGCTCTTGCCGTTCGAGACCGTGCGCCCGAGGTCGTGGATGCGGTTTCCGACGACCTTGTTGCCCTGGCTAGTCCAGTCGCGCCCAGTGTAAAGCGCACCCGCGTCGCCCGTCTCCTTCACGACGTCGAAGATGTCGTTCCCTTCGATCAGATGCTCGTTGCCGCCGTAGATGATCGCCGAATGGGGCGCGTCGTGGATGCGACAGCCGACGACCTCGTTGCCGCAGCCGTGCATCGCGACGCCAGGCGCGTATACGCGCTGCAGGAGGGCGAAGCGCGAGATGTCGCACCCGACGACGCGGTTGCCGCCCTTCGCGAGCGTGCGCCTGTTGCCACCGTTAAGCGCGACGCCCCTCCGCCCGACGTTGCGTACGACGCAGTTTGAGATGACGACCCCTTCGCAGTCCCCGGCGATGTCGATGCCGTCTCCGGCAACGCATTCAATCGTGCAATCCGCCACGAGAACGTCGCGGCAGTCGCGGAGCACGAGTCCCGCGCCGCCGCCAAACGCGATCGTTTTCCCTCGCACGACCTCGCCGCGCCGGTGTTCGAGAAGCAAGACCGGCTCGTCGCCCCAGGCGATCGTCACCGGATTGGACGCGATATCGCCCCCGGGCGGGATAAAGAAAAGCGTGCTTCCCTCGACAAGCCATTCGCCCTCGGTGTCGAGGAAGCTCCTGTGGCCGACGGCGTAGAACCGACGCTTCTTCTGGCCCCAGCTCGTCTTGCCGATGCCGAACACGTGCTTGTCCTTGAACCGCGCGACGCCGTTCGAGACGGACGCGACGCGCAGTATCTCGAAAGCCCAGTCGTGCGTCCAGTAGCCTGCGAGCGAATAGCCGGAATCTGGCAGGCCCGCGGCAGTCACGTTGTCCTCTCCTTCGAAAGTGAACCACGAGCCCTCCTCGGGTTCGCGTGCAAGCGTCATCGGAGCGCTTCCGAAGTATAAAGACGGGTGGCGAGGGACATTCGTCCAACCGCCGCTATGGTATTCATCGGGAGTGACGCTGATGCCAATCCCAGAGAGGTCGCACGACCAGACGCCGTTCTCGCCTTTAACAAAAGAATCGGCGGGGAGAATCGCGGAAGCCGCCAGAAGAAATGTTGCTATCATGGTTTCATTATACCAAAACCGCGCGACGGCAATCTATACAATAGTATAGAGACCGCGATGCACCTCTTTGATATAATAAGGCCAACACAAGGGGACTACAATGAACAACAAGCTTGCCAACTTCGCACCACTCCTGTTCCTTGCCTTCGCCACGCGCGCCGCCGTTCCATACGGCGCCGCGCCGCAGCAGACCGGCGATCTTCTACTGCCGTCCGGCGAAATCACTGCCGCGACGCCGAAAATCCTCTTGATACACGGCGGCGGATGGACTTCCGAAAAATACCTTCGCGGCACGCTCTCCGACGAAGCCGCGCTTTTCCGCGACGCCGGCTTCGCGGTCTACAACATCGACTACCGCCTCGCGCCCGCAGCCGCCTGGCCGCTGATCGGAGACGACTGCCTTGCGGCAGCGAGGAAACTCGTCTCGTGCGAGGGGATGCCGGAACTTGCCGCCGCGACTGGAAAGCCAATCGCCGTGCTCGGCGTCTCGGCTGGCGGGCATCTCGCGCTCATGACGGGGCTCAGGCTCCCGCGCAAAGACGTGCTTGGCGTAATCTCCGTTTCAGGCATCGCAGACCCGGAGCAGGATTCAAAAGACCACCCCGCCCGCTATGAGGCGCTTTTCGCGGGCGGGCCGACAGATCCCAAGGCGTTCCCCGAAGCGCACCTCTCGCCCGATGCGCCGCCGATCCTCTTCACCCATTGCTGGAACGACACGGTCGTTCCGATCGTCTCTCCGATCAAGCTCGCTCGCGCGATGACCGACCGCAAGCTCCACGCCGAGACATACTTCTACGACTTCGAGCGGACGAACCAAGGGCACGCGATCTGGGACGTCTCCAACAATAAACGTCACGTTCTCTATCCCGACATCCACGAGCGATGCCTCAAGTTCCTGCGCGACGTGCGCGGACTACCGCAGCCGCTTCCATCCTCCGCAAACCCCAAGTTCCTCGGCAAGCTCCGCGACATATCCGCCGCGGAAGTAAAAGACAGCGGCGTCTCGATTGGCTTCGAGTGTCTCGACCGCGACCTCTTCGATCCCGAGCCATGCTACGACCGCATCGCCTCGATCGGCGTGAAGAACGCCCGAGTCCAGACCGGCTGGTGGAAATGCGAAAAGGAGAAAGGCGTCTACGACTGGACCTGGCTCGACGGCATAGTCGGCAACCTCGAAAAGCGCGGAATCAAGGTGTGGTTCAACGTCGGCTTCGGCAACAAGCTCTACATGACAAACACCTTCGGAGAGGCGTCGGTCGGCTTCGTGCCGATACACTACGGGCCCGAGTGCGAACAGGCGTGGAAGAACTACTGCCGTGCGCTCGCCGAGCACTACAGGGGGCGTGTGGACCGCTTCGAGATATGGAACGAAGTGAACGGCAAGGGATTCTGGCGGCCCAAGGACCCGAACGCGACGGAGTATGCGCGACTCGTCGCGATCACGGCCGCCGCGATCCGCGAGGCACAGCCAGACGCGAAGTGCGGCGGATGCGTGATGAGCTTCCCGACGCCGTTCCTCGACGAGTTCAAGCGTGCCGGCGGGCTCGCCCATCTGGATTTCTTCTTGTTCCACCCCTACGACCCGCGCCCCGAGTCGGGCTGGCCTGACCGCGTGAAGTGGCTGCGCCCCTTCTTCCACGGCGCAGGCCGCGGCGGGAAAGACGTCGAAATCTGGCAGGGAGAGAGCGGCTTCGCATCGTGGACGCCGAAAAAGTACTGGCAGCCGCGCATCATCCGCGAAAGCGAACGCGCACAGGCCGTATGGCTCCTGCGCCGCTATGTGCTGGACTTCTCGTTAGGCATCCCGCTCTCCTCGTATTTCCAGACCGCCGACATGATGAAAAAAGGCTACCAGATGGGGAACTCAGAACAGAGTGCGTTCAATGTCGCGCGGCAGGGTGTGCTAAATGGCCTCACATACACGCCGAAACCGGCGTACCGCGCCCTCGCAAGCATCGCCGCGGTGTTCCGCGACGGGGTCAGGCCAGACGCCAGGGCCGTCTTCTCCGCGACACGCGAAACCGCCCCCTCCGACAAGACGCCACCGGACGGCGCGACGATCCGCTGCCTCGCCTTCACGCGAGGCCCAGCGCCGCTTTGCGTCTACTACATGTCGACCGACCCGCAACGAGCGTGGAGCGACAAGACCGCCCGCACGTCGCTTCGAATCGAGGTAAACGACTACACGTCCGCCATCCGCTCGCCGGTCCTCGTAAACCTGCTCACGGGAGACGTCTTCGAGATTTCACTCCGCACCGATCCCGCCGTGCCAGGCGCGATCTTCATCGACAATCTCCCGCTCTCCGACGCGCCGATGCTAGTCTGCGACCGCTCTGCGATAGAGCTCGGCCGCTGACCCGTCAGAACGCGAAGTCGATCTGCCAGCGGAAGAAGTAGCCGGGCTTGTCGGTGTCGTAGTAGTCGCCCGGATTGAAGAGCTCGGCTATGACGTGCCCGTAGATCTCGAAGCGCTCGCCCTTGTCCTTGGCGGGCGTCCAGATAGGGAACGTGTAGAGGGCGCGAGAGAAAAGCCCCTTGAAGCGGCCGTTGCCGCCGCCGACACCGTCGCGATCTGCCGCGAAGACAGGTCCGGTGGAGACTACGACCTTGTGGCGAGGCGCGAACTCCACGCCGCCCCAGAGCTTGAGGTAGTGCTGGTTAGACCACCAGCCGACGCCGTCATGCGTTCCGTAGAGATACATCTCCGATTCAATCGCGTCACGGCCCCACATCGGGTCCCACTTGCCGCTCATGTAGCGGTAGTCCGCGCCGCAGAGGGGCTTCCAGCCATCGCGCGAGCTCTTCCAGTTGATTCCGGCGAAACCGCTCCACTCGCCGCACCTCTGGTACATCAAGTCGAAATCGGCTTTGACCGTCTCGGAAAGCCGCGGCTGGACGCGCGCGCCGATGAGATCCGTGCGGCGGCTTCTCTGGGGGCTCTGCGTCTCGCGCAGGCGCTTGGTAACGGCGAACACCTGGTATTCAAGCCAATCCACGGGCTTCTGCCCCCACACGACGCCCGCGCCCCAGTCGTCCTGGTTGCCCGAGCCGTCGGGGAAGCGCGACGAGAGCGAGGAGAGGCGATGGCGATCGTCGCCGATGCGGAAGTCGCTCGCCGAGTCGAAGTTGTAGAGCCCGAAGACGTCGAGCGTCGAGGTTTCGGTCACGTGGAACCTGACGGACGCCATGTCTGTGTAGAGCGTACGCGACCCGTCGCCCGGAGTGCCGTCGACGAAAATGCGGTCAAGCCCGCAGAGTCCGCGCAGGTTCTGGCGGCCGACCTTGAGATCAAGAAAGCCGTCAAAGACACCCAGTCCCTCGACGTAGAGATTGTCGAGGACGATTTCGCCCGGCCACGCAGTCGTGCGGTTCGCAGGCCGGCTGTTCCAGCGGAACTCGTCTGTGAGACGGCCATAGAGAGTCCAGAGACCTGCCGAGCCAGCATCGCCCTTCAGCTCGGCCCAGACGCGCGGGCGGAAGCGAATGTGGTTGCGGTAGCCAGACTCACGGAAACGGAACGCGCGGAAGCCACCATATGGGTTCCCAGGGACATGGTCCATTATCTCCTGGCGGATGCGAAGGTCCGCGCCAGCGTTGAAGCTAAGCCCCGAGTCGTCGGATTCCTGGACAACGGCTTCAGGTGCAGTCGCTGCCGGGATGGCGACTTCCGAAGCAGTAGGTTCAGAAGCAGTGGCTTTCGGGGCTGCGGACTCTTGATCGGCCGCCGCGCAGTGAGAGAAAAGCGCGAGCGCGGCGCTCGCAACGCAAATGCCGCGGAAGGGAATCGTCATGCGGGGTGTACCTTTCTTACTTGACGGGTTCGAGGCGTTCCTTGCCGCCCATGTAGGGGCGGAGAACCTCGGGAATCGTCACCGAGCCGTCGGCGTTCAGGTGCTGCTCAAGGAGCGCGACAACGAGGCGCGGCAGGGCGACGCCAGAGCCGTTCAGCGTGTGGACGAGCTTCGTCTTGCCGTCCGCGTCCTTGAAGCGGCAGTTGAGGCGCCGCGCCTGGTAGTCGGTGAAGCAGCTGCAGGAGCTGACTTCAAGCCACTGCTGCTCGCCGGGAGCCCAAAGCTCAAGGTCGTAGCACTTCGCGGCCGAGAAGCCCATGTCGCCAGAAGAGAGCATGATCACGCGGAACGCAAGGCCGAGCCCGGTGAGGACTTCCTCCGCTTCCTTCACGAGCGTCTCGAGCTGCTGGAACGAGACGGAAGGATGCACGAAGTTTACCATCTCGACCTTGTCGAACTGGTGGACGCGCAGCATGCCGCGCGTCATCTTGCCGGCAGACCCCGCCTCGCGACGGAAGCACGGCGTGTAGGCCGTGAGCTTGACCGGGCTCTCGGGGGTGATCTTCGGGAGGTTCACGCCGTCGAAGATGTCGTCGCGGTAGTAGTTGGTGACAGGCACCTCAGCCGTCGGGATTAGCCAGAAGTCGTCGATCTGGCAGTGGTAGAGGTCTTCCGCGAACTTCGGGAGCTGGCCAGTGCCCGTCATCGAGTCGCTGTTCACGACGAAAGGCGGCAGCATCTCGGTATATCCCTGCTTCTGGCAGTGGAGGTCGAGCATGTACTGGATGAGCGCGCGCTGAAGCTTCGCGCCCTGGCCGAGAATCACGGGGAAGCCCGTGCCCGTGAGCTTCACGCCGCGCGGGAAGTCGAAGATTCCGAGCTTTTCGCCGATCTCGATGTGCGTCGGGATCTTGAAGTCGGGGTCCTTCCACTCGCCGACCATGCGGACGACCTTGTTCGTCGAGCTGTCGGGGCCGGTCGGGATCTCTGGGGCGGGGATGTTCGGGATCATCAGAAGCGTCTCGCGGAGATCGTGGTCGACCTGCGCGAGCTCCTTGTCGATCTCGGCTATGCGGTCGCCGACCTTGCGCATCTCGTCCTTCGCGGCCGCGATGTCTCCGCCGGAAGCCGCGATCTTGCCGATTTCCTTCGAGGCGGCGTTGCGCTTCGCCTTCAGCGTCTCGGTCTCGGCGATGAGCGCGCGGCGCTTCGCGTCGAGGTCCCTCGCCTTCTGCAGTTTCTCTATCTCGACTCCGCGGCGGCCAAGCTCGGCCGCAGTCGCGTCGAATTCATCCCTCAGCTTCTTGATGTCGATCATTTTTTCGTTCCTTCGGCGGCCTGTCGCCGCTTTAGACGGAAATTATACCATAAATCCTCCGCCTTGGAGCATCGAAACAGTCATTGTCGAAACGGTTGCACTCTTGTCCCTCGCGACTACCCGCGACTCGACTTCGGCGTCCCGCTCGACGTCGGCATCGGCGTCGGCCTATCCTGGCTCGCCGCGCACTATCGCGCGGGGGCGACGGTCTGAAGCCCCTCCGTCAGGGACGGCTTGGCGGCCGGAAACTTCGCGCAAAGGGATCTGGTCTCGTCCGACAGAGGAATCGACCATTCGGACAAGACAGCCGCCATGTCGGCCTCAACCGTCGCCGAAAGTTCGCGGGCGAAGGTATTCCAGATGTCCGCATCCGCACGCGGATGCTTCGCCCCCGGGAGGCGATAGCGGGCAAATGTCTTCTTGTAGGCATCCCAGCCGTACGCCTCCTTGATACGCAGATACATCTCAAGCGCAAGGAAGTAGTCGTTCTTCCAGTCCTGGAACCTTCGGCCGCGCTTCACCCATTCCGCCACGCGGCGGCGAGCCTTCTCCGCGCCGCACGGATAGCGTGCGTCGCGCAGATCCGCGCCGACGACCGTCTCAAGCGCGTACATCGTGAAGATGTTCACCGTCACCTCCACCGTCCCCTCGGGCGTCCAGTCGCGACTCTGGTGATTGTGCCCTATCTCGTGGTAGACGCCCCAACAGTCCCCGGCCTTGAGGCGCGCCTGGTCGATTGCCCAGTCGAAGTGCGCCGCATTGATGTGGCTCATGAGCGGATAGCCACTGTGCAGCCAGCCAGCCGTCAGCTGGACGTCGGCGCAGATGCGTTCGGGCGAACGGCGCGTCTCCCAGCCCGCGAGCTCCTGGTCGGCCTTCAGCACCCTGTCCCAGAACGAGGCGATCCACTGCGGATCGGCGACGCGCCGCAGGCCGACCGTCTCCGCGGTGACGATGAAGTCCTCGCCCTCGATCTCACCCCAGGGCGCGCCCGTCTCGGCGCATTGCCGCGCGAACTCCGCGTTCGTGTCGCGCCCGAGCCTGAACCACGGCGCCATGATGCCGCCGTCAAGCTCAACCGTGCTCGAGCCTTCGCGGCCGTCCGGCACGACGATATAGACGAGTCCGCCGAACGGGGAGGCGAACGTCGTCTCGGTCTTCACGAGCGGCAGCGTCACGGTGACGAGCGGGAAGCGCTTCCATTCGGCCAGTCCGGAAAGGTCGTCGGCCGTCGAGCCGACGCGGACCTTCAGCCCGAGTTTCGCGGCCGCCGCGTCGATTCGGACCGTGAGCGCCTGCCCCGCCGGCGCGTAGAGGCCGGTCGAGTGCCAGCGCGGCACCGCGAGGTCGACCGGAACCGTGCGCGTGACGGACGGCGTCCCCGGGCGGGTCAGGCCCGGATAGACCGATGCCGCGGGATCGGCCGGCCAGACCTTCTCCGGGCAGGCGAGCCAGGCGTTTTTGCGCAAAAGGACGGCAAGCCGGGCAAGGGGCAATCCGGCGTCGAGCGGCCGCTCGGGCGAGGGCTGGGCGTTCGCCTCGGGACGGGCGGCGAGGGCGGAAAGGCGCGCATGCAGATCGGGACGCACGCCGGAAGGCAGTCCGTTCGCCAGCTCGGAGAGTGTCTTCACGACCTGCCGCCTCACGGTCTTGTCGCCGAACGCGCCGCGTTCGGCGCGCGCGAGGGCGTCGTCAACGGTCGTACCCGCGCAAAGCGCCGCGAAGTCCGTCGTAAAGCCGCCCGCCGGCATGCGGTTGACGCCCGTGCTGCCCATGATCGCGCCCAACGCCCCCGTGAGGCGGTTGTCGGCGAACGACTCGGCGAAACAGGCGTTGGGGTTGGAATACATATACCCCCAGCCGAGGGATCCGTGAACGAGCCCGCCGCCCTTCTCCACGAACGCGAGAACCGCGGGGATATCCTCGCGCCGGATGCCATTGAGCGCCAGTACGTCATAGGCGTCCAGTCCAGCTAGGCCGGCGAGGCGCGTGACATTCGTGCAGCCGAGCGCCGTGAACGTCCGGGCAACCGCCGGATCGCGCAGCACGGCGATGCGCGGCGCGGGCTTGCCCTTCGCGGTCCACGAGACCGCGTTCTGCAGCAGGCGCTTCGTGTCCTTCAGGAAGTCCGCCTGCGAGAGAAAGTTCGGATGCGCCAGCAAAACCGCGCGGCCCCGCCCGTAGAACGCAGCCACCGCGGTGAACGCCGTCGTACCGTCGTAGTTGCGGCATTCCGCAAGCGGGATGATGTCGTCGCCGATGAGGATGTAGCCGCCGGGAATACCCCCGCCCGGCGCATCAATCGCCGACACCCCTTCGACAAGCGCGGCCCGCGCCGCCGCGCGGTCCGCCTCGGATGCCGCCCACACGCCGGCCGCCAGTGCAGCCGCCACCCACATGCATAACGACCGTCTCATCTTCGGAATGCCGTTCTAGCGCAAGTAAACGGACATGCCCGCCGCCGGCGGGACCAAGTAGCCCTCGTCATCGACTGTCATCGCGAGCAGCTTGCCGGATGCGGTTTTGAACTTCACCGCCGCGAGCTGCTCCACCGTCAGCGCGGCGGCGCTCGTGCCGACGCGCACCGACTTCTTGCCCATCGTGCCGGAGAAGGCCAGCGTCTTGTCCGCCGTCCAAGCCATGCCGGACGACGCGTCGAATGTGATGCGCGCGCCGCGCGCGACCTCGATTTCCGAATCGCCGAGCACGCCCAGGGCTCCGAAATCGCCCGCCGCCGCCTCGGGAAAACGCACCGTGCCGGCCTCCACCTTGAACACGCCCGTGGTGCAGGAGGTGCTGTCTGCCGTGAGCTCGAGCGTGCCCGCGCCCTGCTTCCAGACGCCGAGATTCTCGCGAAAGCCCTCGTTGAACAGCGTGACGCCCTGTCGTTCGGTAATCGGCGATGTGACAAGAAGGTCCGTCTGCCCGTCTTCCGTCACATCGGCGACCTTGAAGTTGATGCCGACATACTTTTTGCTTGCCGCCGGGACCTGGTAACCGATCTGTATCTCGTCAAGAGACACCTTTGATGGCGACGTGCCGCCGGCTGTGATGTAGCTCCACGTCTCGTAATAGCTTGTGAAGCCGACGCGCATCGGCTTGCCGGTCAAGACGGCGCCGTCGTTCAGCTGCCATTTGTAGAGCAGGCAGTCGATGTTTGCCGACTCGTTCGTCACCGAGCCGCCGTTGACGCAGACACCCATTATCGCACCGAGGCTCTTGTTGCTTAGCAGTCGCACCGCACCGCCCTTTTCGACATAGATGCCCTCGTCTGACCAAACCTGCGGCCCCCAATAGCCGTTTGCCTCGCCCATCCGAAGTGTGCCGCCATCAAGAATCCACGTCTGCCCCTTGCTTGACGAGGCCTGCGGCAGTGTGTTGTACTTAGCGACATATGAGTCTCCCGCCACGCGCAGCTCCCATGAGCTTCCTTTGTCCGAGGTAAAGGAAACGTCGCTGCCCGGCTTCGTGATGACGTATCCATGCCCCTTCTGCTCCACGGTAATCTTGCCGTTCATCGTCTGCGCGGCCGTGCCGGCCAACTCAAGCACAGCATCGCCGGACAGCGTAATTTCGCCTGTCACAGTGCCGTTTTCGAGAAGGCCTTCATCTTCCGTCTTCAGGACGACGCCACCCGCCACCACCAGAGACGCACCCATGTCGAGATTGCCCTTGACGACAACTGACATATCCGTCGGAAGCACATCCTCCTTGCCTTCTGTATCATGACGGTCGCGCCTCAGAACAGTCACACCGTCGCCAAGCGCCAGCGTCCCCTCGACGACCACCGAGGCATCGCAACCGAAGCAAACCGTTCCGCCGACCGACACGGTTGCCGCGCCCTCGCCCTTGAAGGTCACGGTCTCGGCCTCGCCAAGGAGATAGATACGCGAAGCCTGCGGCGTCCCCTCGACCGTCACTTCCGCCGAAACGGGGAATACCGCCGTTGCGCCGATTTGCCAGGCAGAGCGCACGCCGTCTGCCGTACACCAGTTGACCGACCCGGCGTTCCATGTCCCTTCGGCTTCCGTCCAGATCAGGACGTTCTCCTCGTACGCAAGCAGACCGGTGTCGCCAGCGATTGTCACGGCTTCCGGAATCGCACCGTACACGGCCGTCACGACCAGATCGCCGGTGACGTTTTCAAAACCGACATCCCAGCCGGAGAACGGGTTGCCGTCGTAGGTGCGCCCGGTCATGTCGGGGGCCGTGGCGGATGTGCCCTCCTCGACCGTCTGCGTCGCGAGCGTCGTGCCGTCGGCATCGCGGAACGTGACGGTGAAGAGCTGGTGGTAGACGGCGGTGACGGTCAGGTTCTCCGTGACAGCAGTAAAGGCCGTGTCCCATCCGGCGAAGACATACCCGGAACGTGAGGGATTGGCCGGGGGCGTCGCGGCGGCGCCAAAGGCGACGGTCTGCGTGTCGAGAACGGTTCCGTTCCAATCGACGAATGTGACGGTGTGGCTTTCGGTCGCGGTGAAGGTGAGGGTCAGATTCTTGCAAGAGGTGGAGAAAGTGCCAGAACTCTTGTAGGCATCCTGCTCGGCTTCGTTCATGAAATACCGGCAGCTCCCAGAGGATTGGTTGTTAAGGTCGGTTCCGTAGGCGCCGCCGGGGTAGCAGACTTTCGTGACACGGCCGCGTATGTCATTGCCGCTTTGCGTCAGAATAAGGAGGAGGCCGAAGTTATACCCATAGTTCATCCACTCGAAGTGGGCCTCTAGCGTAGAGCCATCATTGGAGTAGTGGTAGATGCCATCCACGCCGGCGTCATCGGCGACGATGTTGGAGAGCGTCAGGTTCTTCAGCGCGCCACCGAAGTAGTTTCGGATGTCGAGGGAAATCCCGGTGACAGCGAGAAGGTGTGCGTTCTCAAACAGGACGGAGTCTTCCGATGTTCCCGGCAGATTTCCCGAATAGGTCATCGCCGTATCGGCTTTCGCCATGAATGCCAGCAAAACAGCCGCCAGTACGCAGAAACAGGATTTCTTCATGTCAGTTAGCTCGTTATTTGTTGACGCCGAGCGTCATTTCGCCGATCACGTAGCCCTGCGCGTTGTAGTTCGCCGCCGAAGCGCACGCGCCGTTGTAATTGCCGTCGACGGCGAAGTTGAGCCCGTAGTCCTTGAAGTTGTAGCGGTAGCGGTTCCAAAGGACGCGCGCCGTGACATCGCCGGTGAACTCCTGCTTCAGCTCGAGGCAGATGACGCGCATGCAGCTGTCCTTCGGCGAGCAGCTCTGGAGCTGGCACGTGTAGGTCTTCTTCTCCGGATCGTAGTTCTCGAAATGCACCTGGCAGTCGAACGGACCGCCCGGCACCCAGACGCCTCCGATCTTCGCGCCAGTCACCCTGACCTTCGATATGTCCGTGCCCTTCAAGACGACCTGCTCGGTCGACGAAATGAACTTCTTCACGACGACGTCCTTAGCCTTCCCGTCGTCCGTGAAGACCATCTTCTTGTTCGCGAGCAGCTCCGCGTTGGGATAGACCTTCATCATCGTCTTCGCGAGAATGTTCGCCATGCGCTGATAGCCCGCGTCGTTCGGATGCAGCGCCGTGTCGATCGAAAGGTCCGCGAGTTCGTCCTGCTCACCGCAGGTCGAATAGAAGTCCGCGACTGGAAGCTTCTCCTTCTTCGCGATGGCAAGGACGAGATCGGCGTAGTCCTTCAGGAAATAGCCCGGCTTGCCGTCGCGCTCCGTCTGCCGCGCGTCGCAGCGGTCCGGCAGGTAGCCGCCGAATCCGTAGCCCTTGCGCGGCGTGCAGAGGATGATCTTCGCCTTCGGGTTCGTCGCGCGGAGCTTGTCGATGACCTGGCGGTATGTCGCGGCGAAGGTTCCGTTCTTCGTGTCGTTCGCGTAGTCGGCCATCGTGCCGGGCGGCACGCGGTTGCCCCAGTCGTTGATGCCGTGTTCGACCGTGTAGAGATCGGCGTCCTGAATGCACCACAGGGTCGAGTTGAGGCAGGCCCCGCTGATGCCGCGGTTCGTGAATTCGTCGAACTTGATCTGCTCCATCAGCCACGACTGATAGCCCTTCTGGAACTTCCCGCCAGCATGGCTGTTGTACCAAGTGATGGAGGTTCCGAGACTCAGCCAGCGCAGCGGCAGATAGCGCGGCGCGCCGATTCCCGTCTTCGAGTCCGCCGCCGTCAAGGGCACATCCTTCACTCGATTTCCCGCCGCCTGCGCCCCGAGCGCGGCAAGCGCCGTCATGCCGATTACAACCAGTGTCTTCATTCTAACCCTTTTGATCTGTCCAATGACAACTACATGTGCATATTATACACCCTCAGCCCCGAAACGACAAGTGACCCTAATTGACTATAATTGACCCTACCGAACCAAAATCAAAAGGCCCCCACTAGCCGTATTCTTGATCGGCAGAACTTCCGGTCCAACGACAAGCGCTGCAATCTCTTCGCCTATGAATGGATAAAAAGAACTCTGCCGGACGTCATAGAGCCCGTACACTTTGTCAACCGTGTTTGAACACGGCACGAAATCACGAACGACCGCATCGCCCTCCTTCATGACGAGCGAATATACGGTAATCGACACCGGCGCGGCATAGCCGCTGGCGCCGCCAGACGCCGCAAGGTAGACATCGCCGCTCGCGACATTCTCTATCTCCGTGCCGCTGTTGCTGTACAGAACGGTACGCTGCTCATTCTGGATCGTGAGGTAGAAATTTCCGACGGACACGAAATAGCGCGTACCCAGCGACAAGCGAACGCTGTCGCTCAATCCCAGTCGGTTTTTGTCGTTGCCAAGGTCGAATGCGGCTTTATGAGACGTCGTGGGCGACTGGAAGAAACGCCATGCAGAACCATAGCCGAGGTAGCTGTTGCCGGTATATTCATGAGGAATAAAATCAAGCTCCGCCGCAAGTGCCGCGGACGACTTGACGCCCGTATTCACGCACTGCTTTCCAGAGGTCTTGATGTATTCGACCTGGACGTACTCCTCGGGCAAATAGCGACATGGGTCGCGCGCCGTCTTGAACGTGCCCGATGTCATTTCAGACTTGTTGTCCGAACCAGAGGAGAGATAAGCGGTATAATGATACGTCGTATTGTGATCGAGGTTTTTCAGCTTGATGTCATAGCGCGAGCCGGCCGCGAGCCCCGTCGTGACGCGCTTCGGCACAAGTGCCTCGGCGTCTGGGCCGTATGCGAAATAGAGATCGGCAGCATCGGCCGCGCCAGTCGATCTGACGAGAGCCGACAATTGAGCCGAGTATTCCGACGTTTCCGTCACGTTCAGCAGCACACAAGGTAGACCTGTTGCGACGCCGCACGCCTCGATTTCGACGTAACCGGAGCCGCCGTTGTCCTGCCTGGCCGGGAATGTTACGCGCAGATACGATGCGCCGACGGCGAGAGCCAAGCCGTTTTCGTCGGACAACCGTGCGTAAAGCGCACCTGAGCTGCTATTGTTGCCGGCCTTGCCTTTAGTCCCATATTCAACGCCAGAGGATACGACCGTCCAAGTCTCGTTGTCGGACGACACCTCCACATTCCCGATGGCGATGCCGTCACGTCCGCCGTCGCCCCAGCGCGTGAAAATCTTGACGTCGTAAATGTCGGACCCTCTGCCAAGATTCCATGTGACGCTCCCGGAAACGATGGCGACCACCTTCGTGGCATCGAATGCCGCTCCCGGCATGACTCCATCGGAAAGACCTGCGTCTGCTGCGTATACGGGATTGTCTTTCGTATAGCGCTCGAGCGACGACGTCAGCTTAACGCGGTCCGCCGTCAGCAGATTGTCGACCGACGGCTCCCATTCGCCAGGCGTGTACGACCCCGTCTCCCAAACGGCGGCGGCGGCAGAGAAAAGATTGAAGATAGCAGCAAGAAGAACCGAAGTGCGTTTCATATATAACAGTCTTTCTCCTAATCGTGGTTTTCGAAATGCATCTGGTAGTCAAACGCACCGCCCGGCGCCCCGAGCGCGGCAAGCGCCGTCATACCGATTACAACCAGTGTCTTCATTCTAACCTTTTTGAACTGTCCAGTGACAACTATATGCGCATATTGTACACCATTAGCCCTCAACCGACAAGGGGGAAAGTTGTACAATTAAGTGAGTCAAATCGAAAAGGCAAGGTTTCGAGGTGGAGAGCAGAGGCAAAAAGGAACAAATGGGGAGACACCCCTTTGTCGTTGCTCTTTTTATCGCCAATTTCGATGTTTTCTTTCACTTTCCTTATTTTTAACGATGTTGGCATATTATAGCGAAACTTCCGCGCTGAAATCAACCGCGGCAAAATGAGATTACGGCGCGGACGAACAAATGGGGAGACACCCCTTTGTCGTTGCTCTTTTCATCGCCAATTTCGATGTTTTCTTTCACTTTCCTTATTTTTAACGATGTTGGTATATTATAGCGAAACTTCCGCGCTGAAATCAACCGCGGCAAAATGAGATTACGGCGCGGACGAAATATAGTAAGAGACAGCCAAAGTCGTTTAAGGTCATGTAGCATCGGATAGCGTCGCGGCACATTTGTCGCGGGCTAAGCGAGCTGACGGAACGTCGGCGAGCGCAAAAGCTGCGAAGACAAACGCGCCTTATGGAAGGTGAGGCAAGGGACGAGGGGGCGAGTGCCGAACTGAGCGACATGCAACAACGCGGTTCGTCGGATGCGCGGTGAGACACGTCGCAAGGCGAGGAGACGGTATCCCGGCGACGAAGCATTGCGGCGCGTATCGCCACGAAGACGACGGGAGCGGCGGCGCAGGGAGCGGGAGAGAGGTCGAGCCACCGAGCACCGCGCCGAACTCCCGAGGGTGCCAAGCGCGGCTTTGTTTCGGGCCGAAGCCGGGCGGAACCTTTCTGAGCGCGGTGGATTCGACAGGACCGCGGCCCGACGGCGTATATGTATACGCCAAGCGGCCGCGTGGACGGAGAAGCCGCCCGCCCATAAAGGCGAGCACGGTTGCCCGAAACAAAGCCGCACATTGACAGGCAAACCAGCCCAGCACAAAACGGGATTATGGTCAGATAGGGCCAGGCGAATAGGGTCGAGTAGGGTCAGCGGTGGCAAGACCAATTCGGGTCGCATATCCCCCTGCCGAAGGCATCCCGAAGGGGCGGCTATGCGGGGTGCAGATATGCCGCGCCGCCGCATGATGTGCTTTCGGTCGTCGCCGAGCGTCTTAGTGCCGGAACGAGCGCTGGCCGGTGAAGACCATCGCGACGCCTGCGTCGTTCGCGCAGTCGATCACGTCCCAATCGCGAATCGCGCCGCCGGGCTGGACAACCGACGTGATGCCCTGGCGGATGCCGACTTCGAGCCCGTCGCGGAACGGGAAGAACGCGTCCGAAACCATCGCGCAACCAGGAAGCCCGCCCTTCTCGGCCTTCGTCTGCTCCATGATCTCCGCCTGCTTCTTCGCGCCGTCGTCCTCGCCGAACTTAAGGCGGAGGTCGTTGAACGGAAGCTGGTATTTTTCCCACGCGATCCAGTCGGCGTGCTTCGTGTACGCCTTGTCGCGCGCAATCTCCGCGACGCCGACGCGATCCTGCTCGCCCGTGCCGATGCCGACCGTCGCGCCGTCCTTCACGTAGAGGACGGAGTTGGACGTGACGCCCGCCTCGACGAGCCAGCCGAACACGAGGTCCTCGTACTCCTTCGCAGTCGGGAGGCGCTTGATCTTGTGCTCTTCAAATGTCACTTCGCCCGTCGCCTTGTTCGTGATCTTGCGGTTGCAGTAGGCGGGCATGAAGTCCTCGGGCTTCCTCGCATTCGCACTGAACGACGTCTGCGCGACAATGCCGCCGTCAATAAGCGACTTGAAATCGACGACGTGCTTTGCGACAAAGTCGGTGAGGCGCGACATGTTCTTGATGCGAAAGACGCGCAGGTTCTTCTTCGTGGCGAAAAGATCCATTACGCCAGGAGCAAAATCGGGAGCAACGACGACTTCGGCGTAGTTTTCGACGATGAGCTTCGCCGTCTCCATGTCGCAGTCGCGGTTAAGGGCAATCGCGCCGCCGAACGCGGCGAGGCGGTCGGCCTTGTTCGCGCGAAAGTACGCCTCGGCGAGCGTGGAGCCCGTCGCGACGCCGCACGGGTTGTTGTGCTTGACGATGACGGCGCAGGGCTTGTCCATCAAATAGCGGAGAATGTTGAGCGCGTTGTCCGTGTCGGTGACGTTAGTCTTCCCCGGATGCTTGCCGGACTGGAGAAGCTCGGGAACGGACGCGAGGTACTGGCCCGCCTGAAGCATCTCGACGTCGCCGAGGACGAGGTTGCCGTTCACAAGCTTGTAGAGTGCGGCTTCCTGACCGGGGTTCTCGCCGTAGCGAAGCCCCTTCTCCTCGCCGCCGATGTTCCATGTCACCTTCTCGTAGTGGAAGGTCTGGCGGTTCGCGCCGTCGATGAACGAAATCTCCATCGCGGGCGCAAAGTGATCGGCTTCAATCGTCTTGTATGCTTCCTTCAGGTCTTTCATGGCTATTTTTGTTTTTTAGGTTTCAGATTTTTTTAGACAGGATTTACAAGATTTACAAGATTTTTTAAGCAGGTAGGGCAGGAGATGCAGGAGAATATCTGGGGTTTTACCCCAGACCCCAAACTCCTGTTTCTCCTGTTCTCCATGCTAAAATCCTGTTAATCCTGTCAATCCTGTCAAAAACTTAAGGGGCAAACGCGTCGCCTGCGAAGAGGTTGCGCGGAACGCCGTTGAAGTAGAACTCCTGGCCCGTCGCGTCGAGGACGCTGCGCCAGGACTGGCCGTCGGTGTCGAGCTTCTGGCGCTCGATCGTCGCAAGCGCGATCGGCACGAGCGCGAAGCTCTCGCCGATGTTGCCCACGACGCAGTCGGTGCGCCCCGCCATCGCAGCGTGGACGGCCGCGCGCGCGAGCTCGTAGCAGCGAATCGCGTCGGTGCCCTTCGCGGGGCAGCTGCGGATGATGTAGCTCGGGTCGATGTACTTGACGCTCGCGTCGAAGCCCTTCTCCTTGAAGTGCCGCGAGATGCGCCTCTTCAAAAACTCTCCGATGTCCTTCTTGAGTATGTTGCCGCTCGCGTCACGCTCCTCGGCGCCTTCCAGAAGCTCCTGCCCTGCGCCCTCGGCCACGACGATGACGGCGTGTGACTTGCCGGCGGCGAAGCGGCGCTCGAGCGCCCTCAGAAGCCCGCGCTCGCCGTCGAGCTCGAACTTGACCTCCGGAACAAGGCAGAAGTTGACGACAGGGTTCGCCACCGTCGCGGACGCCGCGATGAAGCCGGAGTCGCGCCCCATGAGCTTCACGAGGCCGATGCCGTGGGGCGTTCCCTTCGCCTCGACGTGCGCGCTCCTTATGACCTCCGCGGCTTCGGCGACCGCGCTTTCGAAACCGAAGCTGCGGCCTACGAACATCAGGTCGTTGTCAATCGTCTTCGGGATGCCGACGACGGAGATCTTGAGCCCGCGCTTCAGCACTTCCGCCGCGATGTCGCTCGCGCAGCGCAAGGAGCCGTCGCCGCCGATGCAGAAGAGGACGTTGATGTTCATCCTCTCGAGCGTGTCGACCATCACGTCGGCCGGCTGCTGGCCTCGGCTCGAGCCGAGGACCGTGCCGCCCGCCTCGTGGATCGTGTCCACGGCATCGGGGTTGAGGAGCATCGGCTCGTAGCCGTACTTCGGGTTTAGACCCGCGTAGCCGTAGCGTATGCCGTACACCTTCTTGACGCCATAGTCGAACTCGAGGATTTCGACGAGACTCTTTATGACTGTGTTGAGCCCTGGGCATAGACCGCCCGCCGTCACGATGCCGACGCGCGTCCAGCTCGGATCGTGGAAGATCTTCTCCTTGGGGCCCGCCTTCTCGAACGTCGGCAGGTGCCCGAGCTTCGTCTCGGCGAAGCGCGCATACGACTCGCTTTCCGTGGCGAAGACGCGCTCTCCGTCGGCGACGTACTTGCGGTGACGGACAGGCGACGGCAGCTTGCATGGCCCGAGCGTCTTTACGGTGCAGACGAACTTCTCGCGGTCGGACAGTATCTTGTCGAGTATGGCGGACATGGGCTACCTCTTTGACTTGAAATACTCTATCGTCTTCGCAAGGCCTTCCTTAAGCGGCACCTTCGGCTCCCAGCCGAGAAGCGCCTTTGCGAGCGTGATGTCGGGCTTGCGGCGCTTCGGGTCGTCTTCGGGCAATGGCTTGAAGACGATCTTCGACTTCGACTCGGGAAGCTGGCGCAGTGTCTCCTCGGCAAGTTCCTTGATCGTGTACTCGCCAGGATTGCCGGTGTTGATGACGGGAACCGCCGGCGTGACGCGCCCCTTTGCCTTCTTTCCGCCGAAGAATGCCGCAATCTTCGCAGGCGAGAGATCCATGTAGCGGCGAAACGCCTCGACGAGATCGTCGCAGTACTGGAACGAGCGTGTCTGCTTGCCGTCGCCGAAGAGCGTGATGTCCTTGTTCGCGAGCGCCTGCATGATGAAGTTGGAGATTACGCGCCCGTCCTTCGGGTGCATCTTCGGCCCGTAGGTGTTGAAGATGCGCACCATGCGTACGTCGACGCCATACTGCCTGCGGTAGTCGGCGCACAGAGTCTCTGCGACGCGCTTCCCCTCGTCGTAGCAGCTCCTCAGGCCTATCGTGTTGACGTTGCCCCAGTATTCCTCGACCTGCGGATGGACGAGCGGGTCGCCGTAGATTTCGCTCGTCGACGTGTGGAGCATGCGCGCTTTCGTCTTCAGCGCGAGCTCGAGCATGTTCATCGTGCCGAGCACCGAGCTCTTCGTCGTCTCGACGGGGTTCTTCTGGTAGTGGATTGGCGAAGCGGGGCAGGCGAGGTTGTAGATTTCGTCGAACTGCCCCCAGAACGGCTGCGTCACGTCGTGGAGGACGAACGAGAAGCGCTTGTCGCCCAAGAGCTCGTAGATGTTCTCCTTCGTTCCCGTGAAGAGGTTGTCGAGAGCCGTAACCTCGTAGCCGTCGGCGAGAAGCCGTTTGCAGAGATGGCTGCCGAGGAATCCCGCCCCTCCCGTTACCAGTGCCTTTTTCATTTCACCTGTCCGTGTCCGTGTTTTGTTCATATTATACCATAATCGCCGTCCGCCCTTCCGCCGTCCGCGCTCCGCGGGCCGCCTTCGCCGCCGCGCATTTCCGGGTCAGATGACATAGTGCCTCAGCTCGTTGCCGTCATAGTATCCGAACGAGCGGGAGGAACCGCCCTTCGGAAGCGACACGGACCCTGGGTTGAAGATGGTCATCCCGCATTCGAGCGTCTTGAGCTCCGGAATGTGCGTATGCCCGTGGACGAGAACGTCGGCGATGCCGATCGGCGGCAGCTTCCATTCGTTCCACAGATGGCCGTGCGTGAGGAAGAACTTCCTGTTCCCCGCGTCGAGCACCTGATAGTCGGCGGTAATCGGGAACTCGACCATCATCTGGTCGACTTCCGCGTCGCAGTTGCCGCGCACCGCTATGATCTGGTCCTTGCGGGCGTTCAGCATCTCGGCGACCTTGACGGGGTCGTAGAAATTTGGCACGCCGTTGCGCGGCCCGTGGTAGAGCAAATCGCCAAGCAGCGCGATCCTGTCGTAGCCGAGGGCCGAGGCGGCCGCGAGCGCCGCGTCAAGCGCCGCCGGAACGCCGTGTATGTCGCTGATGAATACGATTCTCATGACCCGGTGCCGCCAATCCGCGCGGCTACTGCGCCTCGTGGATCCTGTCGTTCGCCTTCGCGACCTTGGAGCGGAGCTCTTCCTTGTGCGCGCGGAACTTCTCGCGCAGCGCGGGATCGGCCGTTCCGAGTATCTGCACGGCGAGAAGCGCCGCGTTCGTGGGGCCTGCGGAACCGACGGCCACCGTCGCAACGGGGACTCCAGAAGGCATCTGCACCGTCGCGTAGAGCGCGTCGAGCCCGTTGAGGGCCCCGCCCGCGACTGGGACGCCGATCACCGGGAGCACCGTCGCCGCGGCGAGAACCCCGCCGAGATGCGCCGCTCCGCCAGCCGCCGCGATTATGACCTTGAGCCCACGCGATTCGGCGGTCTTCGAATACTCAATCGCCACGTCGGGCGTCCTGTGCGCGGATATGACGCGCGTCTCGTACGCGACGCCGAACCTGTCTAAGGTCTCGCACGCCTTCTTCACGAGCGGCCAGTCAGAGTCAGAACCCATGACTATTCCAACGACTGCTTCTGCCATTTCCCGTCTCCTCTCATTTAATTTTTCAGCGGATTTAAGACCTTCATTTCATCGGCGCGGCCGGATTGCCGATGACGGTGACGCCTGGATCGACGTCGACGAACACGACAGAGCCCGCGCCCACCACGGCCCCCGCCCCTATGCCGCGGCGCGGAACGACGACCGAGCCGGGGTATACGACCGCGCCTTCGCCGACCTTCACGCCGCCGCCAATGGAGCACTGCGCGTAGACGTGCGAGAAGTCGCGCAGCTCCGAGTCGTGCCCAATCGAGCTCGAATGGAAGACGGACACATGCCTTCCCACGCAGACGTCCGCGGTAATCGAGACGTGCGGCGCGATGAAGGAACCCTCGCCGATCAGCACGTTCTGGCCTATCGTCGCGGTGCGGTGGACTATGGAGACGAACTTCGCGCCCTTCGCCTCAAGCGCCTCTACGCACCTGCGGCGAGAGGCGATGCTGCCGAGCGCCGTGACGAACACGTCGTACCTCCCGGGCTCATACGTATCGGGCGAGCCGACGATCGGCGGATATCCGGCGAAGCCGTCGAGGGCCGTCGGCTTCGCGTCGAGGAACCCCTTGATCTCGAACGCGGTCCCGTAGCCGACGGCCTCGCGGGCGGCCGCGAACATCTCGCGCCCGAAGCCTCCCGCGCCGACTATCAGAAGCCGGTTCACCGCTCCACCCCCGCCGCCGCCATGAGGTCGGCGACCGTGCGGCACTTCTCGAGGTCCGCCGCCGAAAGCTCCCTGCCGAAGCGCTGGTGGATCATGACGCGCAGCGCGAACGCGGTGAGCGAGTCCCACAGCGGCCCCGCGCGGAAATCAGTTTCCGGCGCAACAGACGGAACTTCGAGTATTCCGGCCGCGCGTTCGAGAAATTCCTGTTCGACCTTCGTCATTTCTCAATAGTATACCATATTATCCTCACGCCTGGCCGAGAGTCGCCGAAGCGGGTGCATCGGGGATGCTGGCGAGCTTCGCGAGCTCGCGTGCCGGAACGGCCACGTTCTGGGCGCCCGGCTCCAGGCCGAGCTTGGCGAGCGCGAGGTGGTATTTCGACTGCGCGTCGTCGAGCGACTTCCCGACTTTCTCCAGGGCGACGAACGCGGCGTCCATGCGCTCGACGATCTGCTTCGCGCGCCGGGCGATCTCCTCCTGGTTGCGCGCGACCTCGACGCGGTCGATCGCCATCTTGAAGAGGAGGATGTAGCCGAAGAGCATCTGCGGCGTCGCGATCACGATTTTCTTCGCGTTTGCGTGCGCGACGAGCGACGGATCCGCGTCGACCGCGGCGAAGTAGGTGGCCTCGCTCGGCATGAACATCACGACGACGTCCGAATATACCGCCTCGGCATCCCTGTCGGCGCGCTTCATGAGCTCGGGATAGTTCCGCGCGGCAAGCGCGTCGACCTGCTGCCTCACGCGCTTCGCGTGCTCCTTCATGAGCCGCGAGGCGGTCTCGGCGTCGCCCTCCCGCGCCGCGTTCGTCGCGGCGATGAAGTCGACTATGTTCACCTTCGCGTCGATTAGCATCTTGCGGTGCGCGCCGTCGAAGACCGTCACGTCGGGAAGCCCGGCCTCGCGCGCGCCGGCCTGCTCGACGAAGTTCTCGCCGCGCCTAAGCCCCGCGTCTTCGAGCACCTTGGCGAGGATTCCCTCGCCCCAGTTGCCCTGGACCTTGCTGCCGCCCCGCAGCGCCGCGACGAACTCGTCCGCCTGGCGGCCGAGGGACTGGGCCTTGAGGCCCACCTCGTCAAGCTTCATCCTGAGGTTCTCGCCGAGGCGCACATTGGCCTCGCGCGCCTGCTCCGACGCCTGGCGGAGCTCGCCGAACTTCGCCGCGAGCTGGTCGAAGAGCGGCCGCACCTGCGCGGCGTTCTGCTCGGCAAGCGACTTTGCCTTGCCCTCCAGCGTCGCCGCCGCGAGAGAGGCGAATTCCGCGCGAAGCCCCTCGACGCTCCTGTCTGTCGCGCGGGCCTCGGCCTTAGCCGCGGCGACTGCGCCGCGCATCAAGGCGTACACGACCGCCGCCGCGACAAGCGCCGCGCACACGCCGGCCACAATTGCTGTCATCATCGTCTCACTGTCCTCCTTGTCCATATATTATACCAAACCTCCGCTCCCGCCGCGATTGACGGGGCGGAAAACGATGCGCTATAATACCGGGGATGAATCCGTCCGAGCTCGACATAATATACGAAGACGAGGCGATAGCCGTCGTGGACAAGCCGTCCGGGGTGATAGTCCACCCGGCGCCGGGACACGAGACGGGGGCTCTCACCGACGCGCTCGTCAGGCGCTTTCCCGGCATGGCGCGCGTAGGCTCGGCGGAGCGTCCCGGCGTGGTCCACCGCCTCGACATCGAGACGAGCGGCGTCATGGTCTTCGCGAAGACCCAGGGCGCGTACCTCGACCTCCGCCGCCAATTCGAATCACATAGAACAGTGGGCAAGACGTACCTCGCCGTCGTGCACGGCAGCCCCAGGCCGAAGTCCGGCACGATAGACGAACCCGTGGGCCGCGAGCGCCAGAGCGCCGTCACGCACTGGGAAACGCTCGGCAGGCACGACGGGATTTCCCTCGTCGAGTTCAAGATCGACACGGGGCGCATGCATCAGATACGCATACACGCCGCTTCCCTTGGCTGCCCCATTGTCGGAGACCGGCTCTACGGCAGCGCGGAGAAGGACCGGCGGATGAGGCGAAGGCCATCGCGCCTGCTGCTGCACGCAGTGGAGCTGTCGTTCCTCCACCCGGTCACGCACAGGCGCGTCACATTCGCCGCGCCCCCGCCGGACGACATCGTCTACGCCTGACGGCGCGCGCCTCCGGGCAGACGGCGGCGACGCCGGCAGGGCTCACTTCCCGCCCTTGGGCCTGCGCGTAATGAGACCGTCGATGATGCGCCCTACTTCGGCCTTCGGCAGCTTTTCCGTGATGCGGACATGCGGCCCGTTCTCCGCATCGGGCGCCCATTCGTCGTCGCCCTTGTCGCCGACCATCCGGTACCTGCCGCGTTCGGCGTTGAAATACGGCTCGATTCCCCGCACCGCGGCGAGCACGGCCGTCTCGTCCCACGCCGAGCGCCCGCCCATGCCGAAGCCGCGGATAAGCCATCCGTGCGGGTCGCCGCGAATCTCGTCGCGCGACGGGATGTTCCCGGCGAACACGTCCTTCACAGGGCTGCGCTCCGCGTACATCTCCGCGACGGCACGGCCGGCGAAGCAGTCGCATCCGTACTGCCAGTCCGAGAACACGATCGGCGTTGGCCAGTTCTCGAGCGCGATGCGGGAAGATTCGCAGTCCCACATCGAATTGTACTCCTTGCCGTCCGGATAGCGGCACGCCATCGCGACCCACAGCTTCACCTTCCTGGCGACAAGCGCCCTGCCGTCAAGCGGAGAGATGTCGTCCGGCTTCGTCTCGAGGAGGCGGCGCAGGTTCGTGAGGAAGCCGACAGAGCAGATCGTCACGCTGCCGTCGGGCTGCGCGGCAAGGACGCGGCGGTAGACTTCGTTCGCGTCCGGCGCGTCATCCGCATCGGCATAGCGGTACCAGCCCGGGTAGTCCGCGAGCAGCTTGCGGTACTTGTAGTGACCGCCGTCGCCACCGGCCTTCTCGCCGAGCGGCGAGGCGGGATCGACCTTTTCCTTCGCGCCCGGGAACGCGCCCATGACGCCCATTCCCTTCGGCGACCCCACGGGAAGGTCTCCGCGCCCGTAATAGCTGTTGATGACCTGGACCGCGCCTACCGAGGCGTTGCCGCGCGTGGAGCTGACCGTCGCGAGGATCTCGCACTCTCCGGCGTCCGCGAGCGCATGGAGGCACGCGAGCGCACCGACGTCGTCGAAGTCGGTGATCATGTCTGTGTCGAAGATGATTTTCACGGGCGCAGCGCCGAGCGCGAGCGCAGCCACAGTCCCCAGAATCGCAACCGCAGATTTTTTCATGACGCAATGGCCTCCGAGCATCCTTCTTTTCGTTGCCGCCGTCGTTATAGACACCATTATACCAAATCCGCGGCACCTCCGCCGCGTCAGCAGTTGCCGGGGAGAACGTGCGGCAGGATGCGGCGGGCGCGGGAGACGAGGCGGTGGATCGTGGCGACCGGCGTTGGGTCCGCATCCGCCATCTGGAAGCGCGGAAAGAAGCGCGTGATGTGGAGCGGAATCTCCGGCGAGACGGCTGCAATGCGCTCGGCGATGGCGTCGATCGACTCGTCCGAATCGTTGCGCCCCGGTATCACGAGCGTCGTCACCTCGACATGACATCCGGCGCGATGGAGCATCTCAATCGTGCGGCAGACGGCGGCGAAGTTTCCGCCGGTCCAGTCGTAGAACTCCTGCGACGGACCCTTCAAGTCGATGTTCGCGGCGTCCATTAGCGGGGCGAGCTCCACGACGACCTCCGCCTCGGCGCAGCCATTTGAGACAAGGACGTTGCACATTCCGCGCCGGCGAACCTCAACCGCGCAGTCGCGCACGAACTCCCAACCGACAAGCGGCTCGTTGTAGGTGTAGGCAAGCCCTATGTTGCCGCGCTCGCGCCTAAGCCGCTCCGCAAGTTCGGCAAGCTCTGCCGGCGTCGTCGTCTGAAAGTCCGCGGCACTTTCGCCGCGCTGGGATATGGAGTCGTTCTGGCAGAACGGACAGCGCAGGTTGCATCCGTAGCTTCCGACGGAGAGGATGCACGAACCCGGACGAAAGAACGCAATCGGCTTCTTCTCTATCGGGTCGAGCGCGAGCGAGGTGATGCGTCCGTAGTTCCCCGCGACTACGCGTCCTCCTTCCGCCCTCCGCGCGCGGCAGAACCCCGTCTCTCCCTCGTCCAGCCGGCAGTGCCGCGGGCAGACGGAACAGACCGTCCCCTCACTCATGGAAGACCTCGGCCTGGAAAGTCTCGAACTTCGCGCCGCTGCGCCAGGCGTCGGGCGAAAGCCCCGCCTTCTGCGAAAGATAGGAGAGCGTCGTCGGCAAATCCCAGCCCTGCTCTGGCGCGACTTGCGGAAGGAACACGGCGAAGCATCCGTTCTTCTCAAGCGTCATGCCGTCCCGTCCCAGCACGATGTCGCGCCACGACGCAACGCGCTTCGGCGGCGTAAGGGCCGAGACCTCGACGCGCAGGTTCGAAAGCTCGCGTTCCGAGACAGGCGAAAAGCGCGGGTCTCCAAGCGCCGAGTCTACGGCGCGGGCTGCCACCGCCTCGACGAGCGGTCGCATCGGCATGATCTCGCCTATGCAGCCGCGCAGCGCACCGGTCGCCTTGTCGTTCAAGGTGACGAACGCGCCCATCTTGGTGCGCGTCGACTTTGGCGCATCAGATACGTCAATGCCTGCGCCGCGCCTCATCCCGTTTCTCACCGCCTTCTCCATCGACGCGCGCGCGACGCGCAGAAGATACGCCCTGTCGTCGGCGGAAAGAACCTCGCTCCCCTCACCCTGCCACTTGACGCTCCCAGTCGCGGCGACATAGCAGACAAAGCGCGAATAGTCGCCGTCGCCGTCGCTCGACGTCGCGTACTTCTGCCGGACGATAGACATGGTTTTCGGAAACGCGCGGAGCGCGAGCTCAATAGGAACATGTCCGCAGATCGTCGCGCCAGTGCGCTTTATGAACGCGGCAAACGAGTCGGCATCGCCCTTCGCAATAAGCTGGAACGCCTCGTCGTCGGAAGCTGCGACCTTGCGGCGAACATCCTCGCCGCCGCTTTTGCCGAAGGGAGTGTAGGAAAAGTCGTCGCCGTAGTGCGTGAAGTCGGACGAGATGACAAGCAAAGTCTCCACGTCCATCAATCGCGCCAGCGCACGGGCGCACATCCCCATCTGGTCCTGGCCAAAGGAACCCATCACGAGCGGGACAATCGAAAAGCCGCCGCCAAGCGCAAGCTGAAGGAGCGGATACTCGATCTGCGCGGAATGCTCGGCGGAATGTATGCCGTCGTTGCGTGCAACAGGCGCAACGAGCGCAAGCCGGTCGATCCAGTCGCGGTCGATCTTAATTTCGCCGAGCGGCGTCGAGACGGCGGACGCCTCCGGAGCGACAAGACGGTTCTCGATCCATGCGCGGTGGCTCGGCGCGAGAAGGACGACGCGCTTGTACTTCGCGCCCTTGACGAGGCGAACGGCCCGCCACGCCGTCTCGCCGGAGTACGCCCAGCCCGCGTGCGGAAGGACGAGGATGTTCGGCGTCTCGCGCGGCGCATCCGCCGCGATGCCGCGCTCCCACCCGTCGGACATCGCGCGGATCCCCTTCGCCGTTCCAGGATACCAGTATCCCGCTATCGTGCTTTCAAGTAATGTCGTCTGCATCTTGCCTTTCATTCGCAAAACGGCCATCCCGCCGTCATTGCCATAGTTGCGGCAACATTATACCAAATTCCGCCCAATCCGACAGAACTGGGAAGAGCGAACGTTAAGCGCCCCTCAGGCAAGGCGCAGCGCAAGGACGGCCGAGGCGAGAAGCGGCTTCTTCAGCGACAGCGGAAACTCCCTGACTGAAGAACGCACGAATGGATCGGCGAGATATTCGCGCAGGATCCTCATCCCCTCGCGGCGCGGAAGTCGGCCGCGGACAGTGCACGAAAGGATTTCAAGCGCCGAGAAGACGCACGACGCCGCGTAGAGAGGCCCGAGCGACCCACCCTCAGCCACATCGAGCGCACGGCGCTTCGCAAGAAGCCGAAGCTTGTTGCGGCAAAGCCGTGCGCCGTCGCGCGGAATCGACCTCATCGCGCCGTCGTCGCGCGAAGTGACGCGGTAGATCTCCTGCGCAACGCACGTCATCGACCTTGCGCGAAGAAGAACCTCCGAGACGAACATCGCGTCCTCGTAGAGCTCGATCGTCTCGTCGAAGCGGACATTCTCGACAAGCCCGCGGCGAAACGCCATCCTCCACACGCCCGCCATTTCGCGATCAGCGAAAAGAGGCCTGCCCGAATACCATGCGCGGACGTCGTCGAAGGAATATCCGAAGACCCGCGGCAGATAACCCGCGCGGATTTCGGCGTTCGTGCGGAAGCGGTAGTCGCCCTTTAGCGGCGAGCCCTCGTACGCGCACACGCACACATCCGCGCCGTCGCGTTCGAGCGCATCGGCCATGGCCGAGAAATAGCCGGGCAGAACGGAATCGTCGGGATCGACGAAGAAGACGAGCCGTCCCCGCGCCTCGTCGAGCGCTGCGTTTCGCGCGGCAGATACGCCGCGGTGCGGGCGGGCAAGGACTTTGAGGCGTTGTTCGTTCTTGGCAGACGATTCGAGAGCGGCGAGCGTTCCGTCGGAAGAACCGTCGTCCACTGCAAGAACCTCGGAACCGGGAGGAAGCGCCGCAAATACGCTTTCGAGGCAGCGGGCGAGATACGGCTCCACGTTCCAGCAGGGAATGACGACGCTGATCTCGACTGGCGCTTCGGTCATTTCAGCTTCGCGTCTATCGCGGCCTCCTCGGCCCAGGCGCCGGCGAGCGACGGATCAGAGGCGATCCTGCCGAGCGGAACCTTGAAGAACGCCTCGTAGGGTTTTCTGCCGTTGAGCCCCTTGAGCGAGAAGGCGACCTCGTCGCGACCCTTCGGCACGCGCCCGACGATCGTCACGACATCGCCGCGATAGAGGTTCTTGAGAAGACGCGGATACGCCTCGGCGCCGGAATCTGCGGTGAAGACGACGCGGATGTCGGACAGCACGGGATCGCGGAAGCGGTCGGAGAGCTTCTCGATCCCCGAGCCCGCCTTCCAGCGGAGCCCGCCGTATATGAAGCTTTCGCCGCGGTTGCCGTGGGTCAGCACGTCGATGAGCTCGCGGTTCGCGCTCTCCTTGACGCCGTACATGTACACCGAGACGAGCCCGTCGTTCAGGTCGGTGAACTTCGAGAGTATCTGCGCCGTGTTGCTCACGCCCGAGTTCGCGTCTCCGTCGGTCACGACGAGCGCGATGAGCGGGCGCGTCGGATCGCGCGGAAGGGTGAGGACGGAGCGTATCGTCCCGAACACGTCGGTCCGCCCGTGGGCGGAGAGGTTGGCGAGCCACTTGTCGGCCGCCGCGAACGACTCCCTGTCGCACTCCTGCCAGCGGCGGAACGCATACGAATAGCTGTTGCGGAACGCGACGATGTTGAAGCGGTCGCCGGTGTTGAACGCCGAGCGCAGTATCTCCTTGGCGGCGAGGCGGCAGCTCACGAGCCGGTCGGAGCCGATGGAGCCCGACGCGTCGAGAAGTATGACGACGTCCTTCGGCACGACGGGAAGCGAGGTCCTCGGCGAGACCATCAGGCGGAAGTACGTCCACTGCGCGTCATCGTGGCGCGACGCCGACAGGTTGACGAACTTCTCGAGCGGCTCCGCGTCGTCGACCTTCATCAGCTCGCGCACGGCGTCCTTCTCCCGCTCGACGATCTTCTCGTCGACCTTGTCGTATATCTCCTGCGAGGGGACGAACTCCGGCACCTTGGCCTTGTTCCCCGCGACGATCGCGGCACGCTCGACCGGTTCCGCCGAGAACGTCGGAACGGCCAGCTTCGCCTCCGGGGCGCCGAACGCCGGCGGCATCGCGAACACGGCACCTGGCGCGAGCTCGGGCGCTGTCAGGGCTCGGCTCTGCGGAACCGAGAACTCGGCGGCGGGGAGAGGGTCGGGCGACATCGATTCCGGAAGCTTGAGCGGAGACGCGTCGAACTTCTCGGCCGGAACCGGCACGGACGAAAGCTCCGGTGCCGAAGGCGCGGGAACATCGCCGTCCCAGTGCTGCTTCGCGTCGTCGGGCAGCTGCTCGGTCGCCGGGCCGACGGGCTCGTCTGCCTCCGCCTCGGGAGCCTCCTTCGCGGACATTATGTCCTTGATGCGCTCGATGCGAACCGGATCATCGACCGCCTCGTATTCGCCGACGTGCATCGCCTCGCGGTGGTGCGAGCGCAGGGCCGACCGGTCGACGTGCGTCATCACCTTCGCGCGGATTCCGAACATCAGCGCGACATGCGCCGCGACCGAGAAGACGATCGCAGCGGCAAGCAGGTTCTCGCGCCCTTCCCTCGTCATTTCGCCGCCTCCGGATGCGCGTCGAGTATCTTCTTCGCCTCGGCGCAGAGCTCCTCGTCCGCAAAGAGCGCCGTCACGACCGTCGCGTACTTCCTCGCCGACTCGACGTCTCCCCTCGCCTCAGAGTTGCGCGCGAGCGCGACATACGCCTCTGCGCGGGCGCGCGGCGAGGCGGAGTTGAGCTCGACGGCGCGACGCAGCGTGGCGTCTGCCTTGTCGTGCTCGCCGAGGCCCGCCTCGAGCTTCCCGAGCGCGAGCGCGGCCGGCGCGAGGTCTGCGACGCATGCGTCCTCGGCCATCGCCTTTCTGTAGGACTCGACGGCCTTGGTGAAGTTCTTCGCCTTCTCCTCGACGGTCCCCATCAGGACATGGCCGGCCTGCCGCCATTCGGCAGAGTCGCTCTCGACGAGGTTCTTCGCGCAAATCGCGGCCTCCTCGCCGCCGAGCAGCTTGCCGACGGAAAGGGCCTTCGACGCAGACATGCGCTCGGTCGCGCCCTCGCGCACGAGCTTCGCGTATTCGGCCTTCGCCTCGTCGGTCTTGCCGGAGCGCCAGTCGAAGTCGGCGAGCATGAGCCGCGCCTCGCGCGACTCGTCGAGCGGGAGCCCCGCCTTGAGCGCGTCCCTGAGCAGCGCCGCGCCCTCCTGCTCGTGCTCGAGCTGCACGGTCGCGACACCGCGCCAGTAGAGCGATTCCGCGCGGCGCTTCTGGTTGCGGCCCGACGCAAGGGCCTCGGCTAGCGCAAGCTCGCACTTCGACCACTTCTTCTCGCGCGCGGCGATCATCGCCCTGCGGAAGAGCGCCTCCGCCGCCTCGTCGGTGCCGGGGAACTTCTCGGCGGTCTCGGCGTACTGCGCCTCGGCCTCCGCGGCCTTGCCGGACGACTCGTACGCCCACGCGAGCCGCAGCGAGTCGCACGCGAGGCCCGAAAGCGAATACGCCCTCTTCGCGTTCTCGATGACGCCGGAGCTGTTCCCGCCGGACGACGCGGTGTCGAAGCCCATGCGCGCGAGAGGGAGCTCGGCGTTGGCGCGGAACCTGCCCTGGGGGAACCTGTCGAGATAGGACTTGAAGAGCCGCTTCGCGGACTCGTTGTCGCCAGTCGCGTAGGCGCACGCGCCGAGCAGATACGCGAAATCGTCCGTCGAGCCGTCGCCGCAGAGCGCTGCGGCGTCGGCGTACTTCCCGGCGAGGTAGTTGCTCCACGCGGTCATTGTCCTCACGCCCGCCGCGTGCTTCCCTTCGGGATAGCGCTTAAGGTAGCGCCCGAACACGCTCGCGGCCTCGCCGTATTTCTTCTCGTTGTAGCTCTGGACGGCGGCGAGGTAGAGCGCGTCCTCGGAGAACTGCGACTCCTTGCCGAAGGCTATGCCGAGAAGGAGCTCCACCGCCTTGCGGCGAACCTGGGCGTCGGGGGACTTCACGAGGATGGCCGCCCTGTGGAAATCGGCATAGGGCGCGTATTTGCCCTTGGGGTCGAGCCGGACGGAGCGGGCAAGGGTCTCGGGGTCGTTCGCGGCGGAGCCGAGATAGTAGAGCGCCGCGGCGCGGATATCGTTGGCCACCCTGTCGGAGTCGAGGACCTTGAGTTCGGCCGCGCGCTCCTCCGGCGTGCCGGCGAGGGCGCGCATGAGGCGCGAGCGGTCGGCGCGGGGCGACGTCGGGAACTTCTCCAGGAGCTCGCCGTACCCGTGGCGCGCCTCGGCGGACTTGCCGAGCGCCCTGTCGCACTCGGCGAGGCGGTAGATCACCTCGTCTGCGGGAATGGACTTCTCGCCGCGGAGCGCCGCGTACTCGACCCTCGCCGCGGCGTATTCGCCGCGGTTGAACAGCCTGTCGGCCATCGCGAGACGGTCGGCCGGTATGACCGCGATAGCGGCGAGGAGAAAAGCGGAAAGCGTCATTCCGCCCCTTCCAGGTTGTCCGTGGCGAGGGAGAAGTTCCATATCCCCGCACCGCGGCAGATGTCGATCAGCTCGACGAGCGCCTCGTAGCGCACGTCCTTGTCGGCGCGGATTATGACCGGCTGGCCAGGATAGAACCTGGCGACCTTCGCGAGCCTCGCGCCGAGGTCGCCGAGCGACAGGGCAACGGAGTTGACGGTGATCTTCCCGTCCTTCGCGAGATTCACGATTATCTCCCCGGGGAGCCGCTCCGGCGTCTCGGCAGTCTTCGCGTTGGGGAGCTTTATCGAGATCTCGCTCTCCCACTGCGAAAACACGCTGACCGTCACGAAGAAGCAGAGCAGCAGGAAGATCACGTCGAGCATCGACGTCAGGGCGAACGTCGTCGCCTTCGGCTGGCTTCTCCTCTTGAACTTCATCTGGAAAATCTCCTTGTAGACGGCGTCAGGCCGGAAGCGAGGCGAAGTGCTCTACGACACGCTCCTCGACCTCCGCGATGCGGCGCTGTGCGCGGCGGCGGAAGAACGCGTAGGCGAGAAGCGAGGGGATCGCGACCACGAGGCCGAAGATCGTCGTGACGATCGCCTGCGAGACGCCTTGGGCGAGCACCATCGGCTTCGCGCCCGCCGAGACGTCGGAGGCGATTCCGCCGAAGGCCTGGAACATGCCGAGCACCGTGCCGAGAAGCCCGACGAGCGGAGCGATCGCGCCGAGGTCCGCGAGCCACTCGACCTGAGACATGAGGCGGTCAGCGACTCTGCCGCCTTCCGATTCCGGGTCCTTCGACGCGCAGATGCGCGAGACCGCCTCTGGAACGACTATTCCGGCGCGCTGGGAATACCAGAGATATATGACGAGCGCGAGCGCCCATACAGAGAATAGCGCGAGGACCCACATGAGCGGGCCTCCGTAGTTCCATGCCTGTTCGAAGGTGATGTCGTTCATTTGTCCTTCCTTTCCTATAAGCTTCCGTAAATTATATCAAAATGTGCGCACATCAGACAAACGGTAATTCATGGCAATTGAGCTTGGCGGCGTCCGAAGGCTCCTCCTCGAGGAAACCTCGGCGAATACGCCGTATCCTCTCGCTCGGACCTTCGCTCCGCCGCCAAGCAACACCGCCGACAATAACGGCATTACTTAAGCATTGGCCTCGCACCGACCTATATGATGTGCTTAGAACGGCGCAGCACCAGCGAAGCCGGGGAAGCCGTTCGCCGGCGACGGCGCGAAGAAGAGGAACACCTCGCCCTCGAACTCCTCGTTGTCTGCCGCGGACAGCGGAATGACGACGGTCGAGCATGTCGTCTTATAGATTACAGGCTTGCCCTTCGACTTCGTTCCCGTGTCGAACGACATCGTCGCCGTCACCGCGCCAGCCGTCGTCACCTTGAGCGAAAGCGACATCGCGTCCGTAAGCCCCATCTCCGCGCCGACGTCATCGGTCCCCTTGATTGTGAACGTCCTGTACGCGAGCGTCTTCTTACCTGACTTCGTCGAGAACAGCTGCTTCCCGAGCGCCTTGTAGTCCGCCTGTCCCCAGAGGTTCTGCCACGCATGGACGGTCGAGCCGTCGACTTCCTCCAGCGTCGCCATCCCGCCGAGCGCATCCTGGCCGACCCTCAGCGTGAAGTCGCGGGCGACGGACTTAGTCACCGTCTTCTTCTTGCCCTTCACGATTTCCGTCGCCTTGTATGCGTACTTCGCGACGACTGGGACCGAGTACGCGGGCACGGCATTGTCATAGCCAGTGTAGCTTGCCGCAGTGAACGTCCAGTTCGTGCCGCCCTCCTGGAACTTGCCGCTGATCTTCCCGACCGACGACACCGTTATCGCCGCAAGACCGTTCGTCGCGCCATCCGCGCCGGCGATGTAGCCGTTGAACGTGCCCTTCGCCCAGCTCGGCAGGCCGTCCACCTCGAGCGCCATGCGCTGCGTGACCGTCTTGCCGTTCAGCGTGGCCGTCACCGCGACGAGGTACGTCCCCGCCTTCTCCGTGAAGCCCGTGAACGCATAGTTTCCGTCGCCGAGGTTCGCAAGCGCGATTCCCTTCGGCAGCCCGCTCGCCGTCACGGTCGCGCCGTCCGTCGCGGTGAACGCCATCAGATCGCCGTATTTCAATCCGACGGTTCCGCCTTCTATCACGCCTCCGGCGGTGTTGAATCCGAGCTCCAGATTGGCATCGTTCGCCGTCACGGTCCAGAGAATCAGCGCCGTCTTCGCGACAGTCTTCTTGTTCTTGCCGGTGCCAGTCGTCACGTTCTTCGTGAACGTCACGACATACGTGCCCGGCTTCGTCGGAGTGCCAACGATTGTCTGACCCGCCTGCTTGAGGTATCTGCCTGTTTTCTTCTTCGGATTCGAATAGGCATATGTATCCTTCGCCGCGAACACGATGCCGCCCGGCAGCCCCGCCACCTTCGCGACATTCTCCACCACCGGTAGGGGCACGCGTCCCGCGTGACCGCCATCTCCCGTCAAATCCCACTTCACGGGCACATACGCCATCGTCGTAATGTTCGTCAGCTCCTCGCCGAACACCGCCGCATCAGGCGCCTTGGGCCTCACCAGTACGCGATACTTCATGGTCTCGTAATACGCGCCTACCTTCTTCTTCGCCGTTATCGTGAAAAGCCCGGCCTTTGTGGTCTTGCCGTAGACGGAATAAGGCAACGCCTTCGTGACGGTCTTCGTCTGCTTTCCGGACTTCAGTTTCTCGGTAATCCGCTTCGCCGTGTACTTGAGCCCCGTCGGCAACCCCGACACCGTCCAGCCGTTCGTGACGCCTGGCAGATAGAATTGCTCGTTCACCGTCTGCCCAAGCGCAAGATCCTCCAGCTCCGTCACATTCTGCGGCAGCACCTCGATTGGTAGGGCGTGGACTCCGGCCACGCCGCCAACGGTGATCACCAGATACGGCGGATTGGTGAAGAAGTCCACGGCCGTCGTCGGCACGCCCTCAATCCACCACTCGACCTTGGCAGGCTTCACGACAACAGTCTTCGTCGTCTTGCCCTTCTTCACCTTCTTCGTTACAGCTGCATTGTACTTGAGCTTCAATCCGGCAGGCAGTCCCTTCGCCACCACACCGTACGCCGTAACGCCATCCGTCGGCACGTCGAATCCCAGCTCCGAAAGCGTCACCTTGAAGTATTTGCCTGCGACAAGCGTTGCCTCGATGGGACAGAGCTCCCACCACGGCTGCTCGCTCCCGTCGCCGTTGAGGACGCCAACGCCCTCTTCAACATCAAACCTCACGCTCGGTGCGGCGTCTTCCGCGACCTCGATGCCCGCGCTCTCGCCACCACCGACGATCTGCCCCTTCTCGCCATCCGACGTATCGACAATCGACAGCCGCGTCGTTGCCCCTTCGCCATCATCCTTCACAACCCTAATCGCCGGTCCGCCGTCCCCCACCATATTATGTCCATTCAAATCAATCGTCACCGCCCCCACGCTGTCCAGAATCTCCACCGTCCCGCTCACGTCGTTCGTTAGCGTCACAACAACGTTGTCGTTTTCGTCGAGCGACACAACTCCATCCCCACCAAATACATCATCACATAACTGCATGTCATCAGTCCATACTTCCCACGCGGCAAACAAAGTGACAACGCCGTTTGCGGTTTCCGTCAGGTTGGACACGACCTCGCCATCGTCATATTCAACAATCCCATCCTTTTCAGTTGCCCATCCAGCGAATCGCCGATCAGTTGCCTTGAACACAATGTTGGAAAGCGACTGCTCTTCCCCATAGACAAAAGGCTGATCCGGCATCACGCCTTCTCCTCCATTCGCGTCGAACACTACGGTGTAAATCGAGTTCCACTTTGCATACAAAGACATATCGCCAACGATGAGAGCATCGCCGTCCACAAGTATTCCATCTTCCGGCTTGTCATACCATCCACCAAAGACATAACCATCACGCGTCGGCAACGCGATATCGCCAACTTTCGCACCATGCGTGACGACAAGTTGACTTCCCTCTTCGCCATTGCCCACGAACAGCGAAACCCTGTATTCATTCAGTTTCCACTGCGCCGTATATGTCACATTCGACGCCGGAACCGTCGCAGACACCTCTGGTTCCCACTTGACGAAAGTATACCCTTCCCTCGTCACAACTGGCGGAACAATCTCGGAAGCGTACTCCAGCTGCTTTGTCACGCCGCCATTGCCGCCATTGGCACCAAAGGCGACCGTGTATTTGTTGCGCCGCCATTCTGCAATCAACGCATGGTCTTCGTCTGCCAACAGCTCGTCGGTCGCGAGAACTGTTTTCCCGTTGTAGGTCCATCCGTCGAATGCGTACCCCGTTCGCACGGGAGTGGGCAGAACGCCGTACTCCGTCTGCTCGATGTATGTGACGAACTCATTCTCCACCGTTCCGCCGTTTGGATCAAGGAACACCCAGCGTCCCTTCGTCCAGTGCGCGTACAGCGTCCGGTAAACGCCCTCTATGAAGACCGTATCATCCGTAACCCGCAGCCCGCCGACTGGCTTCGTCCACCATCCCGCGAACTTATAGCCCGTCTGCACCGGTTCCGGCGGAAGCGCGAACTTGCGTTCCGAATACTGATAGGTGCTCTGCACGCCCAGCGTACCGCCGTTGGAATCGAAAAGGACAAGGTACGTCGGCAAGTCCCATTGCGCGATTGAACGCCGATTGCCCGCGAGCGGCCATGCCTGCGGCAGGGAATGAGACCCCTTTGTGCCGTCCCATCCTGTCGATGTCGTTGCAACGTAAGTCGTCAGCGTCTCCGGCGTTCCGCTGTAGATGTTGCGTCCGTCATTCGCAAGCTCCGGACTGTTTCCGAGGAAATGCACATCGGCAAGTTCGACGCACCCTTCGAAAAGTCCATCGACAATCGCGCCGTCGCCCTCCTTGACCGTAGCCTCGCGCAGAATGGCGTAGTTGGAGAATATCTCGCTCACCTTGCGCACGTCGCCGCGAAGACCCACGCGGATGATGGAACTGTCGCCACCGAATGCGCTGACACCGATGTTCGTAACCGAACTTGGAATATCAACCTCGCTTATGCGCCAATCGCCATAGAAGGCCTCGTCGCCAAGTGATTCGACGCCGTATTCGATCAGCGCACCTGTGAAGCCAGTGCAGCTCTTGAACGCACGTGCACCGACGCGCTTCACGCTTCCCGGTACGATCACGTTGTCGAGATATGAGCAACCCATGAACGCCTCGTCGCCAATATCCTCCAGACTCGGCGGCAAAACAAGCGACTGCAGTTCCGTACAACCCTTGAACGCATTTGTGCCAACATATTTAAGCACGGCATTCTCCGAGAACACCAAGTTTGTCAATGCCGTACAACCTTCCAGCGCACCATTTGCTATGCCATAGATTGAATCGGCATCTGGAATCTCACCCTCCGCATCATCTGTATAACCAAACAACCAACCGCCATATAACTTGTATCCGCCACGCACTTCCCATTTCAAATTGAGAGCGGCATTGCTTAAATCGTGACCTACCATCTTCAACGATTTCGGCAATGTAACAGTCTGCAACGATACGCAACCGTCAAAAAATCCGTCCGGCAATCGTTCCACATCTTCCCCAACCACAACATTCGTTATTGCTGCATACGAAAAGGGAAATAGACCCTCCAACGATCGGACACACATTGAGCTAGGGATTGAGACATCCAGGATTCCATCGCAATAGTCAAAAGCGTCATAACTACAAAATATCATACTGTCAGGCATCTTCATACTCCCAAGGCCAACGCAGCGTGAAAAAGCCTGATACTCTATCCTGCGCAAACTTTTTGGCAAACAAATATTGGTCAAACCAACGCATTCAGCAAACGCCATGCCTCCAATGCTGGTTATGCCCATACCCATATTTACGTTCTTTAGATTGCTACAACCATAAAAAGTTTCCTCCTCTATATTTGACACTCCTGTTCCGATAACTACATCCTCAAGGTTCGTACAACCCTTGAATGCCCCCCACCCAACAGACCGAACGCTATCAGGAATGACCATCTTCTTCAAACTACCACAATTCCAAAATGCATGATCATCAATATTGGTGATACTACATGATATTTGGATATCCGTTAACCTATCGCATCCACTAAATGCACCACAAGACAGATATGTTTCATTTGACACAAGCACTTCCGTTAAAAAAGGGGGTAAATAAAACGTGTCATAGTACGAAGAATAGCTATACGTTTGAGTCGTTGCAATTCCATCAACATAAGGCTCGCTACCAAATATCCAGCCAAACATAGCTTCAACCGAATATCTATTACCTCGCGATGCCCCAACAAACGGCAAACGCACCCTTGTGAGTCCTCTACACCCCGAAAATACTCCAAGTCCAATATTTGTCACACTATTAGGTATGTCTACACTTGTAAGATTCGTACAGCCTCTAAATGCATTTTCACAAATAATCTGCACACCAACTCCAATATCAAAACTTGATATCCCGCTACAACCTTCAAACGCACTTTCTCCAATACGTATAAGTCCAGTACCTAATGACAACTCCAAAAGACCGCTATCACCAGAAAAGGCAAAATCGCCTATATCTACTACAGAATCAGGTATTGTCAGACTTATTAGATTGCTACAGCCGTAAAATGCATACTGTCCAATATTCGTAACGCCATAACTTATCATCAGCTCCAAAAGGTTATCGCACCCATAAAAGGCAAACTCAGAAACACTTTCAACCTTTTCTGGAATTGCACTCACACCATTGAAACCATGTATCAACGTCCTCCCATCTTTAGTCAGCAACATTCCATTAACACAAGTGTAACTTGGGTTCTTGACTGCCACCTCAAATTGAAGTTGACTGCATCCTTTAAACGCACACCTTCCTATATCTGTCACTCCTTCTGGAATCGTCATGCTCGTAAGACCTATACAATCAGCAAATGCAAAGGAGCCAATTCTCGTCACACTGTCCGGAATTGTCACGCTCATAAGGCCACTACAGCGATTAAAGGCAGAATCTCCAATGCTCGTCACGCCACCCGCGATTGTCACGTTCGTAAGACCGTTGCAGCGAGAAAAAGCATAATCGCCAATACTTGTCACGCTGTCTGGTATTGTCACGCTTGCAAGACCGCTGCAATCGGAGAACGCTCCATGCCCGATGCTATACACGCTTCCGGGTATCGACACAAACTTTAGGTCATGGCAACCGCCAAACAAACACCTCCCCAAGTATTTTACACCATATGGAATTGTCACGTTCGCAAGACTATTGCATTCAAAGAATGCAAATTCCCCTATATGCGTAACTCCCTTTGAGATCGCAACATTAACAAGGTTGTTGCAACCATAAAAAGCAAAATTACCAATAGTTGTTACACTGTCTGGCATCACAATATCCCTCAATTCACTGCAACCCCAAAACGCATAATCGCCAATACGAGTCACACTCGCACTGGCTGACATCCTAACAGTCGTCAAACTTATACACCCATAAAACGCATATTGATCTATACTCGTAACACTATCTGGGATCGTCATACTCGCGAGACTACTACAATTATAGAATGTCTTCTTTCCCAAACTTGTCACGCCATTGGGGATGTTTGCACCCGAAAGGCTTCTGCAGTTGTAAAACGCATAATCGTAAATTCTGCGCACCGTATTAGGTATTATAACATCAACCAATTCTACACAATCAAAAAAAGTGCCGTCTCCTATGCATTCGACACCCTCACCTATGCACACATATTTAAGATTGCTGCATCCAGAAAAAGCTCCTTGGGAACTTATGCCAATATAATCGTCTAAAGAACCAATCTCCTTCACGCTTCCTGGTATTGAAATACTTTCTAGATTCGTACAGCTATGGAAAGCTCCTTTCGCTATTTTATTCACACTATCAGGTATTATTACCTGTTTAAGATTACCACAATAACTGAAAGTATCCTCGTTTATTCTGGCAACTCCTTGTGGGAGCGTAACACTCGTAAGACCACTTTCTTCAAACGCAAAACTCCCAATGCTCTTCACGCTACTAGGAATCGTCACATTCATAAGACATCCACAACCACGAAATGCACCATATCCGATGCTCTTAACGCTGTCGGGTATCGTCACGCTCGTAAGAGATCTGCAATCGCAGAACGCACAATCCCCGATGCTCGTCACGCTGTCGGGTATCGTCACGCTCGTAAGAGAACTGCAATCGCAGAACGCAGAAGACCCGATGCTCGTCACGCTGTTAGGTATCGTCACGCTCGTAAAAGATCTGCAACCGTAGAACGCCCTCTCCCCGATGCTCGTCACGGGCTTGCCGCCGAGCGTGGAGGGAATCGTCACGGTGCCTGATGGCTTCGGCGAGATGGCGGGCGTGTATGTGTATGATGAATAATTGTAAGTCCCATATATCTCCGCCGTGTCGCCGTTGATGCGGTACGTCCACGTGTAGCCGCCGACCGTTTCGGTCTCGGCCCGCGCGCCAATCGCCGCGGCAACCGCCGCAAACAGGATCATCAGTTTTCTGGTCATTTCAGCGTTCCTATCAAATCGTTTTCCGTTCCGCCTCACTTCACGACCTCCCAATGGCCGGTTTTGTCCGGGCCTACACGGCGGATAAGATTTGCCTCGACAAGCGAACGAATGGAAACTCTTACCGTCTCTCGTGTCACTCCTACGGCTTCGGAAAGGCGGTCATAAGTGTACTTGCCATCCTCTTTCAGAAGATGGTAAATCTTCTTTGCCGTTGTGCTCAATTCTACAGGCAGATTTACAGACGGATTTACAGGCAAGTTTTCAGGCAGATTTACAGGCAGGTTTTGAGTGCTGTCTGCATCAAATCGCCCTGATGAAGACTCTACACCATTTATCTTACGCCCATAGTTCAGGTTTGGCAGAATCAAGAAGAAGTCAGTCTGTGTCGATTCAAATCGTGGCTCGACAGTCTCGCCTCGCTTCTCCGATTCAAAAGCGTATGCGTCAAGTATCTTCTTGAATCCACTGCCGCGACGTTCCATAAGGTCAAGCCGCTGGAAGAGGTCGGCTATGACCGGATTGCGCCGCTTTGACGTCACCTGTCGCGCATCAAGTTCCTGAACACAATGACCGCTCGGCATACCGCCAGGCGATGTTATCTCCATGCGGTCATCGTAGATGTCAACATGCACTTCACTCCCAAGTTCGAGGTAGTCGCGATGGATGAGTGCATTGACAAGCCCCTCTTCGTAGGCACGTTCGGGATACTCGGGATAGTTTATCCTCCCGGCGCCCGTCTTACGCCACATAATCTTCGTATTTGATTCGATGAACTCCATCGTGTTCCTGAAAAGAGAGATCAGCCCGCCGGAAAACTCGCGATCTGCAAGCGCCTCCATTAAGCCGTGCGCCTTGGTAAGCCCCTTCCACCGCGTACAGAACACACGCGAATGGCGGACTGGGGATCTATCCGCCAAAAGCGCGCCTGCGTTCGACAATAGACCGTCTTCACCGACCAAATCAAACGACGCAAAGTCAGAATCCTCAAACGACTTGCGACGCTTTTCGAAATATGTCGCACGAAGCACTTCAAATGAAAAGTCTGACAGACGCCATCGAGAAGGAAGTCCATCCCATGAGAGATGAGATCCCTTCAGCACCAACCGCTTCAGCTGGATTGCATTGGCCTTAACGCTCTCGTTTCCGATGCGGATGAAGGCGTCTCGATGACCTTTGACAAATGTGTAGTACGGCGTTTCCTCCCCTGCCTTTATCTCGACAACCACGAATTGCTTGCCGTCCTCCTCATGAAGCGAAAGGCTGATCTCCGGCACGGGATCCATCTGCGCCTTGATTGCCTCGCTGATGAACTCGGCGTCTCCCTGCGCGTCAGCAAGGCCGGCGAGCGATCCATCGTTCGCCACGCCGAACAGGAGTCTCCCGCCCTGCGTGTTGGCGAACGCGCTGACGCTCTTGAGCCAACTCGTAGGGTCCTTGCGCTCAAGCATCAGCTTCTTGTCGTACGCCGTCGCCTCGCCTATGTAGTCATTCAGATTCAATTACAAACCCTTTATATGAAATTTACTCGCCTCTCAATGTTCCCATGTCCGCGGCGGTGGGCGGACGTCTCGGAGAGACGCCCCTACCGCCGCGCGGGAAATCTATCGCTCCGAATCGGGGGTTGCCCCGTCGGAACATCAATATATTAGCAAAACGCGCAAAACCGCGCAATTCGGAATTTCGGTAATTCATCGATTTCGCATGCCGACGCAGCGAAGGTCCGAGCGAAGGGATACGGCGCATTCGCCGAGGGTCCCTGAGGAGGAGCCTTCGGGCGACGGCATGCTTCTTCCGTCACTACTTAGACATCGGCCACACTATGCGCTGGCGGTCGAAGCCCTTTACGAAGATCGCGGGCATTGGCCGCGCGGGGCAGACATGCTCGCAGGCACCGCAGCCAATGCAGGCGCCCTTGTCTACGACAGGGAAGCCCTCGACTATGTGAATCGCCCCTACTGGGCACTTGCGAGAACAGGCGGTGCACTCCACTCCGTCCGTGCGGATGCAAAGATCCTTCTTCCAGATCGCGTGGCCCATGTGGACGTTCTTGCGCTCGAGCCGCGGAATCCAGTTGATCGCCATCGTCGGGCATACGTGCCCGCATGCGTAGTTGCAGCCGAGAAGACAGTAGCCGCGACGGAAATCCATCTCTGGCTGGCCGAAGCGCTTGAGGTCTGTCGAAGGCGAAAGGCACCCTCCCCGGCAGTTCGCGATGCAGAGCCCGCACGCGACGCATTTGACGTTGAATTTCGCGCGATCCACGGCACCAGGCGGGAGAACGGACGCGGGGCGGTCAGGCACGCCGGGGAGCGACACAGGCGCGAAACCGCCGTCGGTCGTCTTCTCAACGGCCTCGGCCGCGGCGAGAACCGCAACTCCCTTGATCGCCTCGCGGCGCGTCGCAGAAGAACCGAGTTGGAGTTCCGAGTTGGAGTTGGAGAGTGGAATCGCCTTTTCTCCATCTCCAACTTTAGCCTCCAACTTTCCCCCATTCCCAAAGCACGCCCTGCAGTTTGCACAGCCCTTGCCTATCTTGTGGGCGCAGACGCTTTTCTTGGAGAGAAGGCTGAAAAGAGTTCCGACAGGGCAAACCCAGTTGCACCAGACGCGGCCCTTCCCGACCGCCGCGAGCACCACGACGACCGCAAAGACGGCGACACCGGGCCAGAACAGGGTCAACGTCTTCCCGTAGATGGAATACGGCGTCAAGAACCAGCCGACCGCGCCAAAACCCGTCGCAATCAACACGGCGACGACTGCAAGAACAGTCCAGCGGACGGTCTGCTGCGCCTTCGTCTCGGGCAGGCGCGTGCAGACGCGGCGGACCTTCGTCTTCGGGTGGAAGATCCAGTTGACGATTGACTGGATGACGCCGAGCGGGCAGAGGCACTCGCAGAAAAGCCGCCCGAAGAGCGGCGTCAGCAGAAGGACGGCGAGGAACCAGACAGTCGCGGCGGGCTGGATGCGGCACGCGAGATCGGTGCCGAAGCCGAAGAACGCGGCTGTCACGCACGCGAGCATCGCCGCGGCGACGATGATCTTGACGGTCTTCTTCATCTGCGGGCCACCTCGTTCTTCAGAAGGTCGATCTGGCTGTCGATCATCGCCATCTCCCCGGGTATGTTGATCTGCTGCGGGCAGTGCGGGCGGCAGAGGCCGCACCCGGTGCAGTGGTCTGCGCGGCGGAGCTCCTCGGGAACCGCCTTCGCGTACTCGGCGAGGACGCTCTTTGCGTCCTTCCCGCCCTTCATGAGCACGTCGTTGCGGAAGCGGAGGAGCGACGGAATGTCGAGGCCGTACGGGCACGGCATGCAGTAGGAGCACGCGGTGCACGGGACGTTGCCGCACTTCAGGTATTCGAGCGCCGCCCTCTCGAGCGCGGCGAACTCCTCCTCGGTGCACGGCCTGAAGTCCTCGAATGTCGCGACGTTCTCCTCGATGTGCTCGGTGCGCGTCATGCCGGAGAGGATCGTCATCACGTTGGGGAAGCTCGCGCAGAACCGGAGCGCCCATTTCGCAAGCGACGCCTCGGGGTCAAGCGGGACGAGATGCCTCGCCAGCGCCTCGTTGTACCTCGCGAGCGTGCCGCCGAGAAGCGGCTCCATTATGACCACGGGTATCTTGCGCTCCGCCAGCGTCTCGTAGAGGTATTTCCCGTCGAGGTTCCGCGCGTTGACCTCCTTCGCGTGGCGCCAGTCGACGTAGTTCATCTGTATCTGGCAGAAGTCCCACTTGTAGTCGCCGTGGTGCTCTATGCACCACTCGAACGCCTTCGGGTCGCCATGGAACGAGAAGCCGAGGTTGCGTATGCGCTTTTCGCGGCGAAGCTCAGCGCACCAGTCAAGCGCGCCGTTCTCGAGATACCGCTTCGAGAACGTCGCGAAGCCGTCGTTCCCGATCGAATGAAGGAGGTAGTTGTCGATGTAGTCGGTGCGGAGGAACCTGAGGGAGTTCTCGAACATCTTCCTGCACGCGTCGAGCGGATACTGACTTGGCGCGAAGTTCGAGAGCTTTGTCGCGATGATGTAGTCCTTCCGCGCGAAGCCGCTCTTCGCGAGCGCTTCGCCGAGGCGGCGCTCGGACTCGCCGCGGCAGTACGCGGGCGACGTGTCGAAGTAGTTGACGCCATGCTCGAGCAGATAGCGGATCTGCCGGTCGAGCATCTCCTGGTCTATCGTAGACTCGGAGTAGCCGCTTTTCGCCCAGCTGTTCGCATGGCCGCCGTCGACGGTGGGAAGGCGCATGGCCCCGTATCCCAGGACCGACACCTTCCGTCCGTCAGACTGCATCCTGCAGAACATCGCCTCAGAACTTCACGGGGCTTATGTGCCAGATGTCGCGCGCGTACTCCATCACCGAGCGGTCGGACGAGAAGAAGCCCGAGCGCGCGACGTTGACGAGCGACATGCGGTTCCACTTCTTCGCGTCGCGGTACGCGGCGTCGACGCGGTCCTGCGCCTCGCTGTAGCTCCTGAGGTCCGCGAGAAGCATGTAGTAGTCGTTGTAGTCGAGGAGCGAGCGGAGGATCGGCTCGAAGAGGCCGGGCTCGAGGAGCGAGAAGACGTTCGCCTTGATCATGTCGAGCGCCGCCTTTATCTCGGGATCCTTCGCGTACCAGTCCTTCGAGACGTACGTCGGGCGGAGCTTCGCGACGTCCTCTGTCCTGAGGCCGAAGAGGAACATGTTCTCGTCGCCAACCTCGCGGTGGATCTCGACGTTCGCGCCGTCGTAGGTCCCGAGCGTCAGGGCGCCGTTCATCATGAACTTCATGTTGCCCGTTCCCGACGCCTCCATGCCCGCGAGGGAGATCTGCTCGGAGACCTCGGAGGCCGGCATGATCTTCTCGGCGAGCGAGACGCGGTAGTCGGGAAGGAACGCGACCGAGAGCTTGCCGCGCGTCTTCGGGTTGGAGTTGACGACGCCGGCGATGCCGTGGATGAAGCGGATGATGAGCTTCGCCATGTAGTACCCGGGGGCCGCCTTCGCCGCGAAGATGAACTGGCGCGGCACGGGATCGTACTTCGGGTTGTTGATGAGCCGGTTGTAGAACATCACGATGTAGATCGCGAGCATGAGCTGGCGCTTGTACTCGTGGAGGCGCTTCACCTGGACGTCGAAGATGGCGTCTGGGTTCAGCTCGATGCCGAGGTTCTTCTTCGTCCAGTTGGCGAGCTGGCCCTTGTTGCTGCGCTTGATCTTCGCCATCGCCGCGAGGAAGTTCGAGTCGCCAGAAAACTTCTCGAGCTTCTTGAGGTCGTCGAGGTGGGTGATCCAGCTGTCGCCTATCGACTCGGAGATGAGCTGCGAAAGCGAGGGGTTCGCCTTGAGGAGCCAGCGGCGCGGCGTGATGCCGTTCGTGACGTTGTGGAACTTCTCGGGCCAGAGCTCGTAGAAGTCCTTGAAGAGCGTCTTCTTGAGGATCTCGGTGTGGAGCTCGGCGACGCCGTTGACCGAGGACGTGCCGACGACGCAGAGGTTCGCCATCCTGACGTAGCGCTCGCCGTTCTCGTCGATGAGTGACATCCTCTGGAGCTTCTTGATGTCGCCGGGATAGAGCGAACTGATCTCCTGGAGGAAGCGTCCGTTGATCTCGTAGATGATCTGGAGGTGGCGGGGGAGAAGGCGCTCCATCATCGGAACGGGCCACTTCTCGAGGGCCTCCTGGAGAATCGTGTGGTTCGTGTAGCCGGTCGAGCGGCGCGTCAGGTCCCACGCCTTGTCCCAGTCGAGGCCCTCGTGGTCGATGAGGATGCGCATGAGCTCCGGGATGACGAGCGTCGGGTGCGTGTCGTTGAGCTGGATGAACACCTTGTCGGGCAGCGCGTCCCAGCTGTCGTTCGTCTGGCGGAAGCGCCTCAGGATGTCGCGCAGCGAGCACGCGACGAAGAAGTACTGCTGGCGGAGGCGGAGCTCCTTGCCCTGCGACGTGTTGTCGTTCGGGTAGAGCACCTTGGTGAGGTTCTCGGCGAGCACCTTCTGCTCGACCGCCTCGACATAGGAACCCTTGTCGAAGTCCGCGAGGTCGAAGTCGTCGACCGCCTTCGCGCTCCAGAGGCGCAGCGAGTTGACGGCCTTGTCGTAGCCGACGATGGGAAGGTCGTAGGGAATGCCCTGCACCGTCTCGGCCGGCACCCAGTACCACTGCTGGCGGCCGCCCTCGGTGCGGCACTCGACATGGCCGCCGAAGTGGACGTGCTGCGAGTACTCGGGACGCGCCATCTCCCACGGATAGCCGTTCTTGAGCCAGTGGTCCGGTTCCTCGACCTGGCAGCCGTTCACGATCTTCTGGCGGAAAATGCCGTAGTCGTACCTGAGGCCGTAGCCCATGCCGGCGAGGTTAAGGGTCGACATCGAGTCGATGTAGCACGCGGCGAGACGCCCGAGGCCGCCGTTGCCGAGGCCCGCGTCGGACTCGTAGTCCCTTAGGCTGTTCCAGTCGATGCCGTACTCCTTGAGGGCTTCGCGGCAGAGCTGGTCGGCCTTGAGGTTGATGACGTTGTTGCCGAGAAGACGCCCGATGAGGAACTCGAGCGACATGTAGTAGACGCGCTTCGTGTTCTGCCGCGCGTACTCCTCCTGGGTCGAGATCCAGCGCTCGACGAGCCGGTCGCGGACCGCCATCGCGAACGCTGTGTATTCGTCGCGCTCGGTCGCGCGCGAATCACCCTTCGCGAGCGAATACCTGAGGTGCCACGCGAAATCCTCCTTGAGCCCTTCCACCGACATCTCCACGCGGCGGTCCTTCTTTCTCTGTACCTTCTTTTCCATTTCCTGCCTTTTTTGTCTGCGAATTGTTTTGCCTTAGTAAAATTATTTCCCGAACAGGCCCTTCAGCCCGTCGCCCGCGCTCTTGAGGGCATCTGTCGCAGCGCCGCCAGCGCCCTTCAGGGCGTCAGCGGCAGCACCACCGGCATCCTTCAAGGTATCCGTCGCGGCGCCACTGGCGTCCTTCAAGGCACCTGTCGCAGCACTACCGGCATCCTTCAGGGCATCCGTCGCGGCGCCACCGGCGTCCTTCAAGGCACCTGCCGCGGCACCACCGGCGTCTTTCAGGGCATCGGCAGCTCCCTTGCCCAAGTCGCCGAGCGCGCCGCCGACCGAGGTGACCGCCGACATCACCTTGTCCTTGACGGCGATCCAGACGTCCATGAACGCCGCGCCGTACTCAGAGTCTGCGCCGATGCCGGTGAGCTCGAGATCCATCGGAATCGTAACGGGAAGCCCATACTTGACCGTCACGCCCTTGAGAGTTATGCGGTCGATCTGCACGCCCTTGGACTCCTTACTGTCCTGCGCGTCCTCGGCCTTCGCCCCGTCTGGTCCTGTCTGCTGCGACTTGATATCCTGCGCATCAGGCGCATTGACATCGGCAGTCCCCTTCGCGGCTTCATCGCCGTCCTTGCCCCCCGACGCGTTTTCCGCAATCTGCAGGAAGTTCGCGGCCTTCGGAACGTCAACGTGAACGAACACGCCGTTGACCTCGACGAACTCCACGCGGTACTTCTTGCCGGAGAAGAGTGAAGTCATCGCGAAGTCCACGTCGAGCGCCTTGAGGTCCACCGCGTTCTTCTCGGAGAAGTTCGTCGGGTTTGCGAGCTGCATGTCGCCCACATGGAGGGTGCCGGTGTAGGGATTGAGGCCGAACTCGCCGAGATGGAAGTCGGTCCCCGTGATGCCTGGGACGACGGAATTCGCGACGCCCTTCACGACAGGCCCGATCCATAGCGGCAGCGCAAGGAGCAGCACCACTACGACGGCGAGCGTCCAGAGCAGGATTTTCCCGATGACCTTGATTGCTTTCATTTTGATTCCTCCACTTTCAGTTCCTCGACTGTTATTTTTGTGCGGTGGCCAGACCCAATGGTTTCCACTTCCATCACGTTGGCCATCCAGCGTTCCCCAAATTTCTTGAGTCTGGTCCCCCAGAGCCGGCGCACAGCCTTGCCGTCCTTAATCTCCTCGGCCTGCATGAGAGCGCCCGTCTTGCGGTCCACCCAGACACGCACCTGCCTCTCGCCCTTCTTCATCACGATTACGGTGCAGACCTGCCCGTGGACAGTCTCGCCCTCGCGCTCGGCGTCGTAGGAGACGTCGTCCCACCAGAGATAGTCAAGCGTGAGGTCGCTCCACGTGACGTCGGTGCCGAGTATCCGCCCAGACTTCTCGAATTCGACGTCCTTGCCGTCTTTCGTCAGCTTGAGACCTGTCTCGCCCGCTTTCCTCGAGAGGTCGTAGCCGTACTCGGCCTGGACGATTCCCCTGCGGCTCCTGAGGACGATGCGGCCCTTCAGCTCGGCGTCTGCAGGAATCATCGAGCGGCAGTTCGCCACGACCTCAGCCGCAGGCGCGTTAGTCGAAATCAGGAATGCCGCCGCGAGCGCGATCATTTCAGCATCTCCTCGAGTCTTGCATCGACCGGGCCGCCGAACGACCTGCCCGCCTCGTAGTAGCGCTTTGCGCCGGAGACGTTGCCCTTGTGTCCGGCAAGGAGCCGCGCCATGTTGTAGTAGGCGTGGTACCCGCGGGGATTCGACATTATCGCCTGGTCGAGCGTCTTCTCTGCGGCCTTCGCGTCGCCCTGCGCCATCTCGGCGGCGGCCTTGAGGTTCAGCGCCGCAGCGTCGTTTGGCCTCTCCTCGAGAATCTCCTTGACCGTGAGTTCAACCGCCGCGAAGTCGCGCTTCCTGAGGTCTTCGAGGGCGATTGCCATCTTGGATTTCGGCTTCTGCCTTTCCGCCGCGGGCGCATCTTCCTTCGTTTCCGCAGTTCCGGCCTCCGCGGTCGCCGCATCGGCCTCGGGAACCGCGTCCTCCTTCGGCGCCCTGCCGTGCTTCGCGTCGTATTTCTTCTGGAGTTCCGTGGTGTCTGATACCGCTATCGCCTTCGCGTTGTTCTGCCCTTCGGAGAGGAGAAGCGAATCAATCGCAGCCGTTACGGTCGCACGCTTGTTCTTGAGCGTGTTGAACTCTGGCTCGTTGACTCGGTCGGGGTTCTCCGCCTCGATGCGGTCGAGCTCGGCGAGCGCCGCGCGGTATTTCTCGACGGCTTCGGACGTCTTGCCGTCGTCGGCGAGGTCATATGCCTCGTCGATCATGACGGACGCGGGCTCCATAAGCTCGGAAACGCGCGGCGGCTTCTTTTCGTCATCGGACGAAAAAGGCCAGTACCAAGACGCCACGGCGGGGGCGCACAGCGCAAAAAAGAGCGCGAATATCGACAAATGCTTCATGTCTTGGATATTATACCAAAAATCGGCCGCCCGGTGGGGGAGCGATCACCCTTCTGCCAGCGCACCTGTCAGAGCCGAGACGGACGCGAAGCCGTGGCGCTCGCAGTAGGCGACCACGCCATCGTAGACTTCCGAGACCGTTCCGGGGTTGGAGAACGTCGCCGTGCCGACCGCGACGGCCGTCGCGCCTGCGAGGAGGAACTCGATAGCGTCCTTCGCCTCGTAGACCCCGCCCATCGCGAGAATCGGCAGCTTTGTCGCCTTGTGCGCATCGTAGACGAGCTTCACGGCCGCGGGGTGGATTCCGCGTCCCGAAAGCCCGCCAGTCACGTTTGCGAGCACCGGCACGCGCTTTTCGATGTCGATTACCATCGCCGGGATCGTGTTGATCATCGAAAGCGCGTCGGCTCCGGCGTCCTCGCACGCCTTGACATACGGGACTATCGACGGCACGTTCGGCGCGAGCTTGACGATAAGCGGGAGCTTCGTCGCCTTTCTGACGGCGGAAACAACCTCGGAGAGAACCTTCGGGTCCTGCCCGAAGGTGTGCCCGCCGGCCTTGACGTTAGGGCAGCTGACGTTCATCTCGACGGCGTCGACCGCATCGCCCATCTGCGCGGCGACCTCGGCATAGCCCTCGACGGACGAGCCCCAGATGTTGGCGATTAGCGGAACGCCCTTCACCTGCTGGCGGTACCACGGCACGGTGTACTTGAGAAAATGCTCCACGCCCGTGCCCTGGAGTCCAATCGCGTTTACGAGCCCGCCGGGCACTTCGGCGTGGCGCGGCATCGCGTTGCCGGGCCACTGCTCGACGCGAATCCCCTTCGCCGTCACCGCGCCGAGCTTCGAGTAGTCGACTGCGCCGACATACTCAAACCCATAGCCGAACGTCCCGCTCGCCGTCGCGAGGAACGTCGGCATTTCAAGCCCACCAAGATTCACGTTGACGTTCACCATACAAGATCCTCCGCTGCGAAAACAGGGCCCTCGATGCAGCAGCGGGAATTGCCGCGCACCGTCTTCTGGATGCAGGCGTAGCACGCACCGACGCCGCAGACCATGTGCCTGTCCATCGATATCCACCCCTTCGAGCCCGTTCCTGTCGCGCGCAGGGCAACGGCCTTGAGCATCGGGTCGGGGCCACAGGCGAACAGCTCAAACTTCTCGTTCGCGGCCTTAAGACGGATAAGCTCGTCGTCGAGCGGATCGGTGACAAGCCCCTTCGCGCCGAAACTGCCGTCGTTTGTCGCGGCGCGAACTTCGACGCCAAGCGCCTCGAAGCGGTCAAGCGCGAGAAGGTCGTCCTTAGTGCGCCCGCCGACGAACACGAGCGGCGAAAACCCCTGCGCCTTGAGAAGCCGAGCAAGGAAGTAAAGCGGCGCGACACCATACCCGCCGCCGACAAGGAGAGCCGCGCCGCCGCACTTCAGCGGAAAGCCGTGCCCAAGCGGACCCATCACCGAGACGACATCGCCCGGCTTCACGCCATTGAGCGCAGCGGTGCCGCGCCCAACGGTCTTGTAGAGGAGCTCAAGCCGACCTTCCTCGGCGTTGAAAATCGAGAACGGGCGCCTCAACGCGCTCGCCTCCAGCCCCGGCACGCGAACGTGCACGAACTGCCCGGGCGTCGCGTCCTCGGCGATCTTCGGCGCCTCGAACGAGATGAAGCGGTAGCCGCTTCCAAGCTCACGATGCTCGATTACCTTGCATTTCTCGTCAATCATAAGTTGTCTTGTTAGATTTTTTATCCTTGTTCGCCTGCTGGATAAGCCGTTTTTAACGCAGAGCCGCAGAGAACGCAGAGCGTGTAGCATATCATCTTTTCTCTGCGCACTTTGCGTCTTTGCGTCTCTGCGTTAAAAATCATTTTGAGTATCCTATTCGCTGCATGACGCCCTTCAAGCTCGTCCACATTTCTCGCTTGAGCTTCATAAGCGCTGGTGTTACCGTTCCGAAGCGAAGGATGTGTTCAGGCGAATAGGTGACGAGAACATCCTCGCCTTCCCGGCCGCGAAGCCACTGCCCTGGGGAGGCGTGCATGCCGGGGTACCACTTCTTCATCGCCTTCAAACCGAGAACGACGTATATCTTCGCCGACGGACGCTCGCCGGTGAAGACGATGGGGGCGGTATCTGGCGTCTCGTGCATCGCCGTCACGATCTTGGCCATCATCTCGATGCCGTCAGACGACAGAGGCCCATCATGAAGGAACGCGAAAGAGAGTCGGGGAGCGGGGGATTGGGGCCGTGTAGAACGTGTAGAGGGAGATGGTGGAGGAGTGGGGGAGTGGGGGAGTGGATCAGTTGGGGAGTGAGGGAGTTGGGGAGTGGAGGATTGGAGCCGTGTAGAACGTGTAGAGCGTGTAGAAGGAGAGATCGGGGGAGTGGAGGAGCTGGGGGGCGAAGATAGCAACGCCCTATCAAGCTCGACGACCCTGACGCCAAGCTCTCGCTCAAGCTCGAGCTCGGCCTCAAGGCCGTCTATCAGATATTCAAGCGCTGTCACGCCACCTGACTACTTAGCCGTTTTTCTTCGGCTTGTTGTACCCGTAGGGGTTCTTCTTCTGCCAGCGCCACGCGTCGGCGCACATCTCGTCTATGCCGCGCTCCGCCTTCCAGCCGAGCTCCTTCGCCGCGAGCGACGGATCGGCCCAGCACTCCGCGATGTCGCCGGGGCGACGAGGGCAGATCTTGTATGGAACAGGGCGCTTCGACGCCTTCTCGAACGCCTTGACGACCTGGAGAACCGAATATCCATTGCCGGTGCCGAGGTTGTATATCTTGAGCCCGAGTTTCGGGTTCGCCGCGATTTTCTCGATCGCCTTGAGATGTCCGATGGCGAGGTCCACGACGTGGATGTAGTCGCGGATTCCCGTTCCGTCGGGCGTCGGATAGTCGTTGCCGAAGACGTTGAGCTCCGGACGACGGCCAACTGCGACCTGCGCGACATACGGCAGGAGGTTGTTCGGGATTCCTGCGGGATCTTCGCCGATGAGCCCCGACTTGTGCGCGCCGATCGGGTTGAAGTAGCGGAGAAGAATCACGTTCCACTCGGGATCTGCCTTCTGGACGTCCTTGAACACCTGCTCCATCATGAGCTTCGTCCAGCCGTAGGCGTTTGTGCAGCCGGGCGTCGGGAAGTCTTCGCGGATCGGCACCGACTTGGGATCGCCGTAGACCGTAGCGGAGCTGGAGAACACGATGTTCTTGCAGCCGTGGTCGCCGAGGCACTTCAGGAGCGTGAAAGTGCCGCCGAGGTTGTTGTTGTAGTACTTGAGCGGGATCTTCGTCGACTCGCCGACGGCCTTGAGCGCCGCGAAGTGGATCGTCGCCCCGAACGGGCACTCCTTGTCGAGCATCGCGTTCATCTTCTTCTCGTCGCGTATGTCGAGCTTGTAGAACTTTACGTCCTTTCCGGTTATCTTCTTTACGCGCGAAAGCGACTTCTTCGAGCTGTTGCAGAGATTGTCCACCACGACAACCTCGTGGCCCGCGTTCAGCAGTTCCACAACCGTGTGGCTTCCGATGTATCCGGCTCCGCCGGTGACGAGAATCTTCATTTTACCTGATCCTTTCTTTTGACGAGATTATACCATATCGAGGCCGCCGCGGGCTACTTCCCCACGTTCAGGACGCGGAAGCCGATCTTCTTGAGCGCCGCCGCGTCAAGGCAGTTGCGCGTGTCGAAGACGAGCGCGGGCTTCCGCATCGACTTGAATATCTTCGCCCAGTCGAGGGCGGGATACTCCTTCCAGTCGGTCATGAGAAGAACCGCGTCCGCGTCCTTCGCGGCCTTGTACGGGTCCTTCTCCCATGCAATGCCGTCAAGCCCCGCGAGGTCGCGCTTCCCGTTCTCGATCGCCTTGGGGTCGGTTATCGCGAGCCGGACATGCTCCTCGTTGAGAAGCCGGGCGACGTATCCGGCGGGAGTCTCGCGCGTGTCGCCGGTGTCCGCCTTGAACGCAAAGCCGAACATCGCGATCTTCTTGTTCGCGAGCGTGTTGAACATCGCCTTGAAGAGGCGCGAGACGATGCGCTCCTGCTGGTGGTCGTTCATCTTGATTACGCCCGCCCAGTACTCCGCCGCGGTATGGAGGCCAAACGACTCGCAGAGATAGACGAGATTGAGGACGTCCTTCTTGAAGCAGCTTCCGCCGAAACCGGGGCCCGCCTTCAGGAACTTGGGCCCTATGCGCCTGTCCGCGCCCATCACGCGCGCCACCTCGTCGATGTCCGCGCCAGTCGCCTCGCAAAGCCCCGCGAGCGCATTCACTGAGCTTACGCGCTGCGCGAGCATCGCGTTCGCCGCGAGCTTGGTGAGCTCGGCGCTCCACACGTTCGTCGTGAGTATCTTGTAGCGTTCGACCCACTTGCCGTCCTTGCCGGCGTAGATGTCGCAGATCTCGCGGACGGCCGCCCTGCCCTCGGGCGTCTCCGGCCCGCCGATCAAAACGCGGTCTGGGGAGAGCAGGTCCTTTATCGCCGTTCCCTCGGCGAGGAACTCGGGGTTCGAGAGGACGGTGAAGCGGTGTTTCGCGCTGTCGTTGAGAATCGCCTCCATCGCAGCGGCCGTGCGGACCGGCAGCGTAGACTTCTCGACGACGATCTTGTCGCCCTCGGCGTAGCCCTTGATCTCTCGCGCGGTCGCCTCCCAGAACTGGAGGTCGCTCGCCCTGCCCGCGCCGCGCCCGAACATCTTCGTCGGCGTGTTGACTCCGACGAAGATTATGTCGCACATCTTGACGGCAGACTTGATGTCGGTCGTGAAGAAGAGGTTCTTGCCGCGTACCTCCTTCACGACGTCGACAAGCCCCGGCTCATAGATGGGGAGAGCGTAGTTCTTCGAGTTCCACGCCTCTATGCGCTTAGCGTTGATGTCGCAGACGTAGACCTTGCGGTCGGGATTCATCTTTGCGATGACGGCCATTGTAGGCCCGCCAATGTACCCAGCGCCGATGCAGACGATATTCTTGTTCATAGGGGTGGTATTATAGCAAAAAGCCCTTGGCAAAAGGGCATAAAAAAAGCTGGCGACGTCCTACTCTCGCACGTCCGGGAGACGCACTACCCTCGGCGATGGAGCCCTTGACTTCCGTGTTCGGAATGGGAACGGGTA
>CACYNF010000004.1 GCA_902775595.1 uncultured bacterium
CGCAGTCGAGTAATACTGCATTCCATCGGCAATGGTGGCACCGTTGGACATTACGAGAATCCAGTTGTAGCTCTGGCCACTGGTGGCAGAACTATAGACATCGTTTCCCTTTCCTTTGCCACTCAGCACTTTTGCGCCACCATCGCTAATGTTGTATCCCGCAATGGTAGTAGCAACATCAGCGCCACCAGCATCCAATGCGGCAATAGCAGCGTCAAAGTTGGAGTTGAGCACCATATAGACCGTTGCATTTGCGTAGGTCTTTGATCCATCATTATCCATACCCCATGCAGCTGTCGCCGCATGAAGCGAACCCGCAAGCGCAATCGCCGCAAGGCCCATAATTAGTTTCTTCATCTTTTTGTTTCCTTTTCTTGGAGGCATGAGGTTCATCCCAATGCCTCCTTGTTATTTGTTTTCCCAGGCGACACCATGCCGCCCATGAAATTGTTACGGATTGAACGTGAACGTCTCCGAGTCGGTCGCAAGGCAGTTGTCAGGGATGACAATCCAAAAAGCCTTTCCAGCAGGAATGTCATCAGCAGCCTGTGCATATTCACCATCGCGCCACCAACCAGCGGCAAGTCCCTCGTCAGTATCCTCGCAGTAGTAGAACTTCTTCTGATATGCTGCTGCAATATCACTCGTCTTAATCCAAATCTGCGGGCAGTCATCGAGGTCGCAGTCGGCGTAGTCAAGGAGCGGCACACCGTCCGAGACCTGAATCTTGGACATATTGAGAGCGTTCGGGAACGGATTGGCTGCGATGATATATCCACCATTGCAAACGGGAACGGTAATCCCGCTCGTCATGTCGGCGACCTGCCCGTTGAACGAGATGGAGTAGGACGCCTTGTCGTAGATCGATGCATCGTCAGGAATGACAAGCCAGAAGCCGCGGCCAAGGGCAACCATATCTGCGACGGTCGGCGCATATTCGCCATCCCGCCACCAGCCAGCATCAAGGCCCTCATCTGTATCCTCGCAATAATAGAACTTCTTTTGGTACGCTGCCGCCGTGTCACTGGTCTTAAGCCAGATCTGCGGGCAGTCATCAAGGTCGCAGTCAGCGTAGTCGAGGAGCGGAAGATCGGTGGTGATCTGAGTGCCGAGGTTCGCGGCGTCGGCATCAGAACCGCATTCGTTGAACTGAATCGCCAACATGTTGTACGATCCAGGGACAACATCCCTCTGGACATATCCGACAGCGTTCGCAAATGGGCGGGAGACTGAATTATAGGCATCTTGTGATTTGAAGGGGGGCAGAGATGGTGCAGTAAAGTGCAGTGCGAGAAGGGGAGAATCGGGTAGATTATCGGTGATGAGAAGGGGAGTATTTTCGCTTGGCAGTGGTGGCGACCTTAGAGTTCCCGCGTGGCTGAGGGGGCTCGACAAGTAGCACGCCCAGGGGCCGATCACGCAAGATGAACACGTCGTCCAGCGGGCGAGGATTCTTGCCGAGCTGTAGGGGCTCATGGACATTTCGCCATTTGGTGCTATTATTTGGTTGGCGGCTAAAACATACCGCTTTATACTGCACAATCCGCTCGTTATACTGGTTTATACTGGCCTAAAATAGCGGTAAGAGAGTTCCGCGTAGACCCATTAGCGGCAAGGTTTTCGGAGCCCCCAAAAACCGCGCAAGCCCCTTAAACCAATCGACAACTTTTCGATACTCCGCGACAATCCGCGCAATCCTCGCAAAACCCCAGTAAACACTATGCTTTCCTAAGCCTTCGCCGCGCTCCCCGCCCCACCCCGCGCAAGCCCCCGCAACCCGCCGCAAAACTGGTTTATAGAGATGTCGGCTACCAGACCAAGGATGTGAGGCAGTACCTCTCGGTTCAGCTCGCGACATTTGAGGATGTCGCTGCGGAAGGCATGAACATCCAGAGCATCAAGCCCGTTGCACCAGACGGAGAGGCAATTTCATCTGGCGACTTTGAAATCCAGATTTATGATGCTCTCGGTTCCATTGTAACCTCCTATGCCTATGTTCTCGGCGAAGATATCGGCGATGAATATGTTGATGGTTGGTACGAGGAAGACTGGGAGACGCTTGTAAATAAAACATTCAATCCCGGCGAGGGCTTCAACGTTTCTGCTGCTAAGGTAGGATATCTGAAGTTTCCCGCTCTCTAATGATTTGTGCGCGGCATAGGGTCGCGCGCGAAAACAACCAATGCCCTCTGTCAAAGGAGGGCAAACAAAAGGAAAACAAAAAATGAAGAAACTAATGATTGCACTTGCAGCGATCGCAATGGCGATTGGTGTGCAGGCTGCGTCTGTTAAGTGGACAGCAACAAATGTTTATGCTGGCAATTCAACAGACAAGGTCGGGGGCGTAGCCTACTTCCTGACCACCGACATGGCATCAACCGACTCGTGGGCGAACCTGAAAACCGCCTCGGAATTTCAGACTGCACTCGCTGGCAAGTATAGTTGGACACCAAGCACAGCAGGCACATACAGCATCACCTCTGCTGGAGCTGTGCCCAATGCGACTTTGGGGCTCGAAGATGGTACTGCGTATACAGCGTATCTACTCATCTTTGACACTGCGACAATAACGGATGAGTCGAAGTACTATATTACCAATACAAAAGAGTTTTCGACATACAACGGTACTTCAACCGCTTCTATTGCGTTTGGAACTCAGGCAAATGCTTCTCAGGCTGCTGGTGGCTGGGCGACGGTTGCCGTTCCTGAACCGACGAGCGGCTTGCTGATGCTCCTCGGCATGGCGGGGCTTGCGCTCCGTCGTCGTCGCGCCTAATTCGTTAGTCGCATAGCAATGGAAAGCCCGTCCGTGATTGCACGGGCGGGCTTTCTGTTTGACTATGCTAAAGTGGAATGAGATGTTCTATGATCGCGCCTCCGAAAACTGACTCAAATTGCACCGACTGCAAGTGCCAGCAGCCCACCATTGGCTTGCTTTGGAAAGGTCTGGCGGTTGTCGTAGTTATTGCGATTGCCAGCGTCGTGTTCTTCTTCTCCCGCAAAGACAACAACGTTCAACCTGAAATCTCTGACGATGCGCGAACTACCGCCCTCAAGGAAGTGCAGCCAACAAAGTCAAGGGCAAGTTCCCAGGACACTGCCCTTCCTCGCTCCACTACGAAGGATATTGCTACGGTCGAGAACGAGCAACAGAAAGCCGCGCCGAAGTCAAACTCCCCCTGGGCGAACAAGCCGCCGAGGGTGATAAAGCATCGAGAATCAGACAAGAAACCTCGCCGATTCGTGTATGATTCGGAAGAGTTGATAGCCAATTTGCTGGAGATTGAACCCGGAACTCTTATGTTTGGCGAGTTGCCATACGGCAAGCGGTTCAACGAGGACTTCAAGCAGGCCATAATGCAGAAGGTCAAAATCAACCCCGAAGACGACGAATATACAAAGGAACTCAAGCGGCAGGTGCAAGCGGTCAAGGATGACTTCAAGCAGATTCTTATAGACGGAGGCGACGTCGGGGAGGAAATGCGCAAGGCCCGCAACGAGCTGAAGGAACTTGGAATGTTCAAGGAGTCGCTTAGACGCGAGCTGTTTGAGCTCCGCAAGAGCGGAGAGTATTCAAGCGACGACATGAAGGACTTTATAACTGCGGCGAACAAGATGCTCGAGGCCAAGGGGCTCCAGCCGCTGAAGGTTCCGCGCGTATTTTTGAGAAATCTCGAACTTAAGGAAGGTAAAACCAAATGAAGAGCATATTTACAGTATTCTGCCTTGCGGCCTGCGCGTCGTATGTCGCAATAGCAGCCCCAGCCAAGCTTACCCCAGAGCAGATAAAGGCAAAGCAGGAGGCCTTTGCGAAGCTTTCCCCCGAAGAGCGTCAGAAGGCGATAGAGGAAGGCCGGGCGCACTTCCTCGAACGCACGGGCGGCTACGTCAGGAACACGGCGGGGCAGAAAGGCCGTGTGCTGATCGCTAACGCTCAGAAGTCGGTCCCGCTTGACGGGGTCCGCAAGTCCGTGACGAAGCTTGCCGAGCAGATGAAGATTGCCATAGACATCGAGGCCATCGACGGTGCCGACACGGGAAATGCGGCGGCTTTCCTGAAGGACAGGAAGGCAAACGCGGTGGTCTACATTGTCGAAACTGGAAAGTCGCCACTGCTCGTCTCCCCAGACGAGTGCTGGGCAACCGTAAGCGTGTCAGCCCTTGGCGACGCCAACGCTACGTCCCGCCTCGAAAAGGAGACCATGCGGGCGCTGACGTTCCTCTGCGGAGGCACGGCGAGCGGATACCCCAATCCGATGACATATCCCGTCACGGACGTCCGCCAGCTTGACCTGATCGACGCACCCGACCTGCCAATCGACGTGATCCAGCGCATGCTTATGTACCTCGAAAAGCTCGGGGTGACGCCGTACAAGCAGGCCACGTACCGCACCGCCTGCAAGCAGGGCTGGGCACCAGCGCCGACGAACGACGTCCAGAAGGCAATATGGAACAAGGTCCACGAGATGCCCTCCGAGCCGATCAAGATCAAGCCCGAGACCAGGAAGGTCAGCGAATAACGGCTGTCGATCCGTCTTTGCCGAGCTGTGAAATACACATACGCATACAAGACGAGCGACGGTGTCCGGCACGAGGATTCGCTCGATGCCAACAGCCGTGACGAGGTCTTTGAGGTTCTTCGCGGGCACGGCATTAGGCCCATCAAAGTTGTCGCGGCGGACGGCTCTAAGGCGAACGGAGAGGTTCGCGGTCTCCGCAAACGCGCCGTGTTCGCCCTTGTTGCCCTCGCTGCAGCAGTCGCTGGTGTCGTCGCCTACTTCGGCGGGGAGCGCTCAGGCGCGGCCACAGCCGCCAATTACGCGATGTCCGCGCCTCGGCACCAGATTTACGGCGATCCGGCAACCGTCGAGGGGTTGGAGCGAGGCGACTTCGCGGCTCATTTGCCGCGAGTCGGCGATCAGATGCTTGCGGTTTTTGCGCAACCTGGCAAGTTGATGTGCGCCAAGGGTGCGAATCCGAGGCGCATTGACGAAAAGAGCTACGGGGCTTTCGAAGCATACGCTAAGAACGACCTTGCCGTGGAGAATGACATAGCCATCAATTCAGCAGACTCACGTGAAATCACGGAACTGAAGCAGATCGTGAACGGGATGCGCGAGGAAATGCGCGAGTACCTCGCCAATGGCAATGGAACGCCGCGTTCCTTCTGGCGACGGCTCAACGAGCGAACCGAGCAGGAGATTCAGATCTACGAGCGCACCCGCCGCGAACTGGAGAAAGAGACTTCCGAAGAGGTCTGGGAGCAGAAGAACGATGCCTTGCGGCGGTTGGGTCTGCGCACAATTCCCAACCCCGGCGAGTAGTCGCTACTCCAGCGATTCAAGGGTTAGCGGGCGGATGCCGAGGTTGCGAAGTTTGTCGTTCTGCGACTCCCAGTAGTTGATGAGAGCATTTCCGCTCATTGTCTCTTTGGCTCGCTCCAGATTTGCCTTTGTGCGCTCGTATGCGGCGATCTCGGCGTCTTGCCGCTCTGTCAGCCGCCTGCCATAACTAACGACACTACCACCAGCGGCGACGTAGGCACGCGCCTCATTCTTCATGCCCTCGACCATCGCCTTGATCTGCCGCGCCTCAAGTCCATCTTCGGTTGCGACGGGAACACTGCGGCCAAGCGAGGACTCGATCTCCTCGACGGTCGTGTTTCTCTGCGCCGCCTTAACACCCGGCACTGCGAAGGAGGCGAGGAAGCGGTCTCCTTCGTGTTCAAACACATCGCTCCAGCCGGTCAGAATGCCTTTCTCGATAATGGCCGCGTCGCCTATTGGATAGCGGCGCGTCTGGTCTGACTGAAATGCATCCACCACCAGCGTCGGGCGGACAATGCGCAGAAAGGCCGCTGTCGCGCCCACTGCGGCAACGAACGCCACGAGGATGGACACAGCTACAACTCGCCGACGGACACCCACGGGCGCGCCGTTGGCCTTGCTGCCGTCTGCGGCGACTACCTTGATTGGGCGGATGCCCCGCTCGCGCAACACTGCAAATGCGGCGTCGCGGCTCGCGGCTTCTATCGACGCCTCGTGCCGTGTTCCGTCCGACGTCTTGTAGGCGTAGGTGTATTTCATCGACCCTTCTTCGGATCGAATTCAATCTTCATGGGTGTAGCGGGCACGGCGTGAACCTTGTCCCAGATCGCCTTCTGCACATCGTTCGTCGGCGCGGGTGCCCAGCCCTCCTGGCAGGCCTTCTTGTAGGTGGTCATTATGGCGGGACGCACATCTAGAGTTTCCATATACCCCTTGAACCTCTGTATCACGTCCACTGGCAAGCTCAAATCAGGATTCTTATCAAGGTCTGCGTGGTTGACGATGCCGCGAGTTAAGGCGCGTGGATACTGCGAGTTCGCCGCTCCGCAGAGATATGCAAACCCCCGAGACAACTCCTTCTTGACGCGCGCCTCAAAGAATGCCGGACGCTCTTCCTTGGCTATTGGCGCAACGTTCACGAACGCCCAGCGGTTCTCGGGAGCCACAAGTATTGCAGGTAATGAGGCATCGTCAATGATGAAGAGCGTTGCATTGCCCTCAATCTTGGGATTCTTAAGGTCAAACGATGTTCCGCTCTTAAGCGAAATCTTGAACCGTGTCTCTTTCGCGAAGTACGCGACAGATTCCTCGATCCATGCCTTTGGAATGCGGGTCTGGCAATCTGCGTACACAATTTCACCCTGTTGTGTGCCGGGCTTTACAATGCGCCCGCCTGTACGCTTGTCAACCTCTGCCTGATGCTCCGCTCTGCGAATAGCGAGTTCTTCAGGAGTGACGACTTCTTTAGCGTATGACGTCGCTGCAAATACCACGACAGCGGACGCAAGAATTAGCATGTTCTTCATTGTTTGTTCTCCAGTTCTGTCATTAGTTTTCTACGGGTTATCGGGCCAAACTTCATTGGCGCTATTCCTTTGGATTCAAGCATCTTGTTGCAGGCTTCAAGCAGGGTTTCTACATCCTTTTCGGTAGTGCCTTCTGCACGGCGGAGTTCATTGAACTGCTTTCGCAGTTCCATTTTGTATCGCGCCAGGTCTTGAAGTTCCTGCCGTGTGTCGAGCATAATCTGCTCAATGTCCTCGCCCCTGTCGAGAGCGTCCTTTAGTTGTAGCTTCGCGGCAATGACGTCGCGCTTGAGCTGCGCCTGTTCAGGTGTGTCGTCCTCGGTCACGATTATTGGCGTTTTCAGAGATTCGAGAAACTTCTCCTTGAACCGCCCAGTATAGCGTGCCGGTCCGACAAGAGCATCGCCAGGCTTTATAGAGAGATAGCAAGCTATCTCGTTGTCGCAGGCATGGTCAAAGATGTGGTAAGCACCTTTAGCTCGCGAGGCGACCGAGTTGGTAATCACGCCTTGACGTCTGTGCAGACGCCCTGAAGGTAGAAGGACATATCCATTGACAACCTCGCCGACCTTTGTAGGCCGGGCATTTGGATCGGGTTTCGGCGGCTCAACTTTTTCTTCGACAGGCTTGGGCCGTGAAATCGCAGGTCTAACCTCAACGATTTTTGAAGGCTTTTTAGGAGCGCTAACTGTTTTAGGATTCGGACTCTCCGTTCTTGTGGCGAGCAAGTACCACGCAGTAAAAGCAAGGCCGACAACAGCCGCCCCAGCCACAATGCCTCTAACAATCTTGGGTGACTGGCAATGTGCTCTTGCTCGAGGACGCTCGCGTGCACCTTCTTCAATTTTGATGGCTGATATGCCTTTGTCCGCAAGAACCTTGAATAGTGCTCCGCGGCTTTCGGCCTCGAACACATCGACTGTCGGACTGCCGTTCTTGGCTCTGTATGTTATGCTCCAGTTCATCGTGCCTCTAAAGATTGAAAGCCCGCCCGCGCATCGCGGACGGGCTCTCGCTTGTTATGCGTCTAATGAATTAGGCGCGACGGCGACGGAGCGCGAGACCCGCCATGCCGAGAAGCATGAGCAGACCCGACGTCGGCTCCGGAACGGCCGACCACTTACCAGCGCCCTGGAAGCCAGTGCCTGCGGGAAGAGCAGACGATCCAGACTGCGCTCCGAATCCGACGTTCTTAGCGGTTGCTGTAGCGTTTGCCGTTACAGACTTTTCGTTCGAGAAGTACGCCTTGTCGCCATCAACAACGACGAAGTAGTACTTATAAGAACCACCTCCCTGCTCACCATTTTCAAAAGAGAGCCCAGAGAAGACACCCTCATTGAACGACGCGGTAGCAACATAGCCAGCGGTTGATGTTCCAATGGTCGTGTTGGCCTCTATGAGTGCGAAAAGCGCCGCCTGAGAGGTAACACCAGCATCAAACAGATATCCCGTTCCCGTAAACAGAGCGGAATCGGCTGTTGAGCCGGAACCATTATACATGGAGTTCGCACTCGCTTTCCAGTTAGCCGCAGCCGCGTGAGCAAATACAGCCGCACAAACGACCGCTGCAGCAATTATCAGTTTCTTCATTTTTGTTTTCCTTTTGTTTTACATACCGCCAAACACCATGCTTGGCAGTTGCAAATTGTTAGTCGTTCAACTCAACGCCCGGAAATGTAATGGTGTTTCCAGCCTCGTCACTCTGGACCCAGAACGCCTGACCAGGAGCAAAGGTAACGTTTTCAGCGGGTTTTCCAGTGCTCTCATCAAGCCAGCACATCTTGCCCTTGACCATCGTCCAGTCATAGGTGTCAACCGTGTATCCTAGTTCATCAAGCGTGTTAAGAAAGACAAGGTCAACGGCTTCCTCGTTGCAAACTATGTCTTGAATATCAACGGCCACAGGGAAGCAGTTTCCGCACATCACAGAACCGCCTTCATCATCAAGATCAACTGTGACATCCTCGGTTCCAACTTGGCCAGAAGATTGGAACACGTTATTGGGCTCGTCGCTCTGCACCCAAAAAGCGGTACCCGGCTTAAACGTAATGTTCTCGGCGGGTTTGCCAGTGCTTTCGTCGAGCCAGCACATCTTGCCCTTGACAACGGTCCAGTCATATGTATCAACAGTATAGCCAAGGTTGTCCAGTGTGTTCAAGAACACAAGGTCAACCGCGTCCTCATTGCACTGGATGGTCTGAAGGTCAACAGCGCCGCCCTCAGTGCCGATTCCAAGGAACTGCGGCGTAACAATCACCGAGCCTCCATTGTTGTCGAGCTCGCTCTGCGCATACCCGACAGCGTTCGTTAGCGTTGATATCTATGAAATACAAGCAGGTGGCAATTTAACGGTACAGTATCGGTGCAGAAAAGTGCATCGTTTTCGAGCAGAAAACGACTCCATACAATCCCTTGGACTCGGTATGATTCAACGCCCGAGTGTGCCATTAAAGCAGTGTATCTTCACTTGGGTAAATGACCTTCAAAACTGCCTGGAACGGGCTCAGCAAGGGGCGTTTTTCCCTTCACTTTTCTGCACCTTAACTGCACTGTTCCATTAGGCTGGCACTTGCATTTAAAGGCTCACGCCATCTGCGAACGCTGTCGGGTATGATACGCTCGCTCTGCGCGGCGGAAATCAGGCAAAGGGTGTTGGAGCGTCGTTCATTCCAGTCAGCGAGGGCGGCCTCAAACTCGGCGACATCAAGATTATTGGCTATGACACAACCGAGGGCTACGGAGACTTCGAGGTTCAGGCAAAGCAGCTTGATGGTTATGGACGTGGTGGTACAACTTACTTCTGGTGCGACTTTGAAGAAGAAGGCGATGTGTACTACGGCTGGTACGACGAGGACATGAACGAGTACAACGATCTTGCCCTTGTTCCCGGTGAGGGCCTTTGGGTTTACTCCCCCAGCACAGATTTCCAGATTCAGAGCGCAGGAGCTGTTCCCAGCACGAGCATTGCCGTGGCGCTGCGCGGTGGCAATCAAGCCAAACTGGTTGTCAATCCCATGCCGACAACCATAACTTTGGGTGACGTCAAGGTTGATGGCTATGCCAAAGCCGACGGGTACGCCGACTTTGAGATTCAGGCGAAGCAGCTTGATGGTTATGGCCGTGGTGGTACAACATACTTCTGGAGTGACTTCGAGGAGGAGGGTGATGTGTATTATGGCTGGTACGATGAGGACATGAATGATTATAATGATGTAGAGGTTGCCGCTGGCGATAGCCTGTGGATATATTCTCCGAGCACTGACTACTCGGTTGTATTCCCAACGCCTCTCGCTGACTAACTAAATTTGCTTCGTACACGGCATAGGGTCGTGTTGCAAAGTAAAACAAAAAAAAGGAAACAAAAATGAAGAAAATAATGGTTGCAGCTGTTGCCGTCGCTTTTGCAGCGGTTGCTCATGCTGCTGCGTTCAACTGGTCGTCTTCCGGCACAAACGCCGCAAAGACATTCTACGGTCCTGATGGTGCGACTGCGCTCGCATCCGGCACGGTCGTGTACCTTCTTGACTCTGGCGTTTCCGGTAACAGCCAGGCCGACCTCGTGGCAGGTATCCGTGGCGGAAAGTCGATTACTGACTTCACGACGATCACATCCACAACGCTCGACTCCAACAGTCGTCTGACGGCCAAGGGGTTTGAGTATGGCACAGCAGGCAATGACTATAATTTCTATATGGCCATTGTCTCGGGTGATAATGTGTTCGTCTCGGCAGACAAGGGCGCGAGTGCGCAGGCCTCTGATACGGTTACGGTTGCATTCTCCGGCATAAAGACCGCCACTCAGACGCTTAAGGCTGATGGTGCGTATGCTGGTGGTGGTTGGTATGCTGCCGTTCCGGAGCCGACCTCTGGTCTTCTGATGCTTCTCGGCATCGCTGGACTTGCGCTCCGCCGCCGTCGCGCCTAATTCCGCAAGGGATCAACGCAGTAAAGCCCGTCCGTGATTGCACGGGCGGGCTTTATCTCATGAGAGGAAGTCTGAATGATTGCACCAAGAGCAACCGCAAAAACGCCACAGCGCAAACGGCCTTCAGTCATTGTCAAGGTAGCTATATGCTTGGGCGTTGTTGTTATTATCGGCATTGCGTTTCTTGTTTTCTCCAAAAACAATACTACTGAGCCTGCCAAACTGTCGAGCAAGAAGCAGGCTCCCATTCAAAAAACGGCTCCGGATCGTTCTCTAAAGCCCTCTCACCCTGCATCAAATCCCACGCAACTCGTCAAGGATGCGGAGCTGCCTTATTGGAAGCGCGACGCGACAAACGGTCTTTCTGCGGCACAGATTCGGAAGTGGAAAGCTGAACGCCGCCCGCCACCAGGCATCACAAACGATACCACGCGCACCGAGGCACCGCCTCAATACGCCATCTTCAACCATGTTTCCGAGAATGAAATCGCCTGTCTCCTCACCATCGAACCGGGGATGACCCTCGTGGGTGAGCCTTCTTACGGAAAGCATTTTGTCGATGACTTCATGAAGTCCTGTCAAACCCCAATTGTAGTTACGGAGGATGACACGCCTGAGCAGGCAGAACTTAAGCGATTGATGAACGAGACAAAGATCGACCTCCGCCAACGCATGGCGGATGGCGAAGACCTGGGGCAGATTCTACGTGACACCCGCCAGGAATATGTCCGCCTCGCCGAATACAAACAGACACTGGAACACGAACTGAACGAATTGAAAAAGGACAACAGCCTCTCGATGGATGACATCGATGATTTTGTCAAAGCCGCAAACAAGCTCTTGGACGCAAAGGGAATCGCGCCCATAAAAATGACCCCAATCACACGTCGCATGCTTTTGCGCCGTCGAGGTCTTTGATTTCAGAAAGGATGGAACACATGAAAACAATTATTTATGTACTTTCTCTTGTTGCCTTAATCCCAATGTCGGTCGTTGCGGCCGATATTTCAACTTCACCGGCAGATGCCGAAAAGCAAGGCGTCAAAAAGCGTGACCTGATACTTTACAAGCACAATGGAGGCGTACTGAAACGCCCAGACACGCAGAAAGGTGTCGTGTATTACGTCAATGCGCAGAAACTGGCTCCTGTCGAGTGGCTCAAGCAGAATGCCGCCATTTTTGCGGAGAACATTAAGATAGCCATCGAGGTAAAGGATGGGGCGTTTGATTTCCCCAATCCAAAGATCCAAGGCAACGCAACTCTCTTTGTCGTCAACGACGAGTCGTTGCCCACCATCCTCCACGCTCCCGAATCTCGCTGGTGCTTGGTAAATGTGGCTCCGCTGGCAAAGGGCGCTGGAGAGAAGCCCCAGTTCTTTTCCGCCCGCGTCCAGAAGGAGCTGACACGCGCCTTTTCGCTTCTTGCGGGAACGCAGACATCAAACTACCCGAATTCACTTCTCGGCTGCGTCACAAAGCCTGAAGACCTCGACTTGTTTGCCGATTGCGTCTTGCCCGTAGACATCATTGGACGCTTTGCGCCCTATCTCGCTGGCTACGGCGTAAAACCGTATGAGCAGTCCACATATCGCAAGGCTGTTCAGGAAGGTTGGGCACCCGCGCCTACGAACGATGTTCAGAAGGCGATCTGGGAAAAGGTTCACGCCATGCCTACGGAGCCGCTGAAGATCAAGCCCGAGACGAAAAAGCAGGAGAAGTGAAATATACCTTCGCATACAAGACCTCGGACGGCGTCAGGCATGAGGATTCACTTGATGCCGAGAGCCGCGACGAGGTCTTTGAGGTTCTTCGCGGGCGCGGCATTAGGCCCATCAAAGTCGTAGCGGCGGACGGGTCGAAGGCGAATGGAGAGGTTCACGGCCTTCGCAAACGCGCCGTGTTCGCCCTTGTAGCCTTCGCTGCGGTTGTTGCGGGCGTTGTTGCCTACCTCGGCGGGGAGCGCACAGGGGCCGCCACAGCCGCCAATTCTGCGGCAAGTGCGCCGCGCCACCAGATATACGGTGACCCGGCGACGATGGAGGGGCTGGAACGCGGCGACTTCGCGGCGCATCTGCCGCGCACAGGCGACCAGATGCTCGCCGTCTTTGCACAGCCGGGCAAGCTTATGTGCGCCAAGGGTGCGAATCCGAGGCGCATCGACGAAAAGAGCTACGCGGCTTTCGAGGCATACACCAAGAATGAACTTGCTGCGGAGAACGACATTGCCATCGAGCAATCCGATCTACGCGAAATCACGGAGCTGAAGCAGATCGTAAACGGGATGCGCGAGGAGATGCGAGAATACCTTGCAAATGGCAACGGCACGCCTCGCTCCTTCTGGCGGCGGCTCAACGAGCGCACCGCGCAGGAGATGCAGATATACGAGCGCACCCGACGCGAACTGGAGAAAGAGACATCTGAAGAAGTCTGGGAGCAGAAGAACGATGCCTTGCGGCGGTTGGGGCTGCGAACGATTCCCAATCCTGGAGAGTAGTAGCTACTCAAGGGATTCGAGGGTGAGCGGGCGGATGCCGAGGTTGCGGAGCTTATCGTTCTGCGACTCCCAGTAGTTGATGAGGGCGTTGCCGCTCATGGTCTCCTTTGCCCGTTCCAAATCTGCCTTTGTGCGCTCGTATGCGGCGATCTCGGCGTCTTGGCGTTCCGTCAGCCTCCTGCCATATTCGACGATGGTTCCCCCTGCTGCAATGTAGGCTCGCGCCTCGGACTTCATGCCATCGACCATCGCCTTAATCTGCCGCGCCTCAAGTCCATCGTCGGATGTGGGATTAATCTTTCGCGCAAGTGCGGACTCGATCTCCTCGACCGTCGTGTTGCGTTGCCCTGCCTTTACACCAGGCACGGCGAAGGAGGCGAGGAAGCGCTCTCCTTCATGTTCAAACACATCGCTCCAGCCGGTAAGGATGCCTTTCTCGACGATTGCAGCATCGCCTATTGGATAGCGGCGCGTCTGGTCTGACTGAAATGCATCCACCACCGGCGTCGGGCGGACAACGCGCAGAAAGGCCGCTGTCGCGCCCACAGCGGCGACGACCGCGACGAGGATGAACACAGCCACCACTCGCCGACGGACACCCACAGGCGCGCCGTTAGCTTTGCTGCCGTCTGCGGCGACTACCTTTATCGGGCGGATGCCCCGCTCGCGCAACACTGCAAATGCGGTATCGCGGCTCGCGGCTTCTATCGACGCCTCGTGCCGTGTTCCGTCCGACGTCTTGTAGGCGTAGGTGTATTTCATCGACCCTTCTTCGGATCGAACTCGATTTTCATGGGGGTAGCGGGCACGGCGTGAACCTTGTCCCAGATCGCCTTTTGGTATTCGTTTGCAGGAGGCGGTGCCCATCCCTCGGCGCAGGCTCTCCTGTATGATGTGAGCTTCGCTTGTGCGATGCCCAGCTTCGCGGCGCTCTGCGACATCTCCCTGAATGGTTCAGGGCAGGGCTGCTCCATTTTGAGATTGTCGATGTCCTTTATTCCTGCGCAGGGTTTCATTACACAGGCTGGCATCTGGTTGTTTCCCCCACCCAGCATGTAGACGAGCGCCCTCCACACCTCCTTCGTTACCCGCTTGGCGAACTTCTCGGCATCAGGCGCATCCGCCTTTAGCGGGGCGACGTTCACGCTTGCCCACCCCTGCTCCGGCGCAGCGAGGATCGTCATCTTCGATGTTGCGTCGTCTTTTACCACAATGTACGCGCCAGTATTGGCATCGGGGAGGTATTCCCGCGTCGGCTCTCCCTTGATGACCGTGGCTGAGAACCTCGGTCCTGTCGAGACGGCCTTCGCCAATGCATTGAAAATTTCGTCTGGCACTCCGCTCCGGGCATCGACAATCTTGATGCCCCTCCCCGTGGCGGGGGCTACGACGAAGCCGCCTGTCTTGCGCATGACCTCCTCGCGCATCTCGGCGGGGGTCTTTCCGTGTTTCCCGTCCGTTTTGCCTTCAGCGGCAATTGCGGCAATGCACAGTGTGGCCGCGATGCAAGCTATTATGTTCTTCATGTCATTGTCTCCCTTGTTGGTTCCTTTTGCTCTTTATCGTTTGGAGCTTCTCCCTGATGTGCTGGCGAAGCTCGCGGTTCTCCGTTCCGGGCATCCTGATTGGCTCCGAGCCAAGTTCAATAAGTTTTTCGTTCGCCTTGTCGACGTATTCGCGGGCAAGCTCGACGTCGCCGCTTTTGTAGATGTCCAGCGCCTCATTCTGTGCCTCTATGCGGAGCGCGGCGTTCTCCCTGAGGAGCGACTGGTGCTGTGTCAGTATCTCGTAGACGGACAGCCCCTCGCTCTCCTTGATGGCCAGCACCTCCGCCCGCAGTTTAATCACGGCTTCCTTGGCGGCCCGCACTTCGGCGCTGTCGCCGTCCAGTATCTCGATCGGAGTCTCCAGGCTCTTCATGAAGTCGTGGTCGACGCTCTTCGTTATGGGCAGAGGCGGCATGTCGCGACCGGGTGGAGTTGAGGCGATCATGCCGAGAATCTGGTCGGAGCCGTTCGTGAAGATCGACCTCCGCCTTGCGAACTTCTCCTTCCACTTGTTCAACCGGGCCTCCTCCGCAGCGGCTTCGGCATTGGCCACCTCATTGGAACTTGCGTCGGCGGCGTGAATCAAGCGCCGAGCGGCACCGCCGGAAGATGCAGCAGCAGACTTGGGGGCTATGTCCTTCACTCGTCGCGTCTTTGGAGTGCCGAGCCTCCTGGCCTCCGCCTCATCCTGTTGCGCATGGTTGCATGAAAACAGCCACCATGCGCCACATGCCACTGCGACAACGGCAAGCGCGGCGAATGTGCCGCGCAGCCAGCCGCACCTGGCGGACGGGGCGGGGCGACTCGTCGCGCGGCTGTCCGCCGTGCGATTCCCGTAGCCTTTGCGCGGCACATTCGCCGCGCCGCCGCTGCCGTTCCATGCCATTTGTCGCTCCTCTGCATTGAAAAGCCCGCCCGATTTCTCGGACGGGCTTCTCTGAATGCCGCGTTCGTCGCGGCCTTATTCCAGGATTACGCCCTCTTGCGCTTCAGCGCGAGACCCGCGATGCCGAGAAGCATCAGGAGCCCGCTCGTCGGCTCAGGAACGGCAGCAAGCGTGTGCCAGTTCCCAGCTGTCGCCATCTCACTTTTCGAGGCGAAGGTCTTTGCTGCGGGAGTAGCAGTATCTCCTACAGCAGTAGAAACTGTAGCCGCGGAGGAGACGTAATACTTGTCATCACTGACAACTACAGCATACCACGAATAGTCTGTGCCTTCCGTTACCCACGAATCTTTTACCGTGATGTTTCCTGTCGAAGCCGTCATTGATCCGACTGATAGCGTACCTTTGGACTTGGACGCACTCTGAATGTCAGCCAAGGACATCTGCTTCGAGCTGTCATAGTCGGCAGCAAGAATCATATACACGTCAGCTCCATCGTAGGGCGAACCTGCGGCTTTAGTCGCCGTAAACGCCCAGCGGAATTGAGCAGCTTGAGAAGCGATGGCCGCCAATGCGACACACGCGACAATTACTAGTTTCTTCATTTTCATTTTCCTTTGTTTTTCGCGCACGACCCTGTGCCGTACACAAAATTGTTACTTCGTGAATGTGATTGTCACATCCGTTCCAGCCTTGAACCAGAAACCTGTCCCAACGGGAATTGTCGCTCCCTCGTCAGGACCACCCGCATCAAAATCAAACCAGAAGGAATCACCTTCAAAGTTGATGTAAAAGAAGTCAGAGTAGCCATCTGCCTTTGGAACGAGAATATGCGGAGCAGTTTCAACGAACGCAAAATCTTCATCAAAATCGACGCCGACTATACCCGAATATGTCACACCAGAGACAGCGCAAGCGATGGGATATGGATTTGCAATCATGCTCCACTCGTCAGCTGTTGTTGAAACTGGTACCGAAGAATCGCTGACAACCTGGCCAGCGAAAGTAACGCTGCAATCTTCGCCTGACTGCTTGAACCAGATGCCCGTACCCGCAACAATGGGGGTTCCCTCGTCAGGGCCACCAGCATCAAAATCAAACCAGAATGTCTCTCCTTCAAAATTGATGTAAAAGTAGTCGGAGTATCCAGTCGGACTCGGAACCATGATGTGCGGAGCTGTGTCGATGAAGAGGAAGTCCTCGTCAAAGTCGACAGCACTATACTCTCCTTTGACCAGATTCGACAGAAGCGCATCGTTCCCATCGACTCCCTCGAACTGCACAGCCGTCAAGAGCCATGCATCCTTCTTCGCCGTCACTGACGTATACCCGACAGCGTTCGTAAATGGGTAGGAGGCTGAAATACAAGCACTTTGCGTTTGCGGGATGGCAGAGATGGTGCAGTAAAGTACAGTGCAGGAAGGGGAGAATAGGGTAGAATATCAGAACGAAAATTATCAGAAAGGACAATAAGATGGCACGCGAAAAAGGGATGGGTAGTCTTCAGCTCGAAAAGAGCGGGCGGTGGACGATGAGGGTCGGGATCAAGGGCAAGCGGTACAGCCGCTCGACAAGGACGACTGACCGCGAAAAGGCCGAGAAGTTCTTAGAGCGGTTCTTGAGTCCGCTGGGGCTCGGCTCGCGGCGTTTGCCGCTGGCGGACGTCTGGCTTGAGTACGTGAAGTCTCCCGATAGACGCGACCTCGCGCCGTCTACGCTCAATGCGAAGCGGCTCATCTGGATGGAGTTCGCCCGCTGGATGGAGCATCACCATCTCGAAATCGGTAATCTCGCCGAAGTGACTCATGAGGCGATTGCCGAATACCTCGCCTGCATTCGGGCAGAGGTGTGTGCATCGACCTATAACGCCCGCATCTGCGTGTTGCGGGAGATATTCCATGTTCTTGCTGCAAAGGCCGGGCTTGTTGACGACCCTTGGGAAGGGGTGCGGCTCCACGCGGACGACTGCCACAGCCGCCGCGAGCTGACCCTCGACGAAATCGAGCGCCTCATGAAGGCGGCGGCAAAGGCGGGAGTCGAGTGGAAGCGGCTATTCACAATCGGAATCTACACCGGCCTCCGCCTCGGAGACTGCTGTTGTCTCGCTTGGAACTCGGTCAACCTCGAACGCGGGGTGATACAGCTCATTCCGACGAAGACGCGCAAGCACGCTCACGGCCAGCCGGTCACGATTCCCATTCATCCGCAACTACTGGCGGAGTTGAGGGGGAATGGCGAACATGAAAAGGGGATGTTTGTGAATCCTACTTTGGCCGAGTATTACAAGAAAAACAAGTGGAGAATAAGTCACGGGCTGGAGCTGATCTTCAAGGCGGCGCATATCGAGACAAGCGTGAAGATAGAAGGGCGGCGAACCCGCACCCCGGAGGCTACGTTTCATTCTCTCCGACACACGTTCGTTTCGAGTGCCGCGAACGCTGGTGTTCCGCTTCCAGTCGTTGCGTCAATTGTCGGGCACTCTTCAACTGCGATGACGAGACACTACTACCACGAGAATGAAGAAATGCTCCGTCAGGCCGTCGCCGCAATCCCGAGCCTTGATGACTTGAAGGGTAGTAAATCTGGTAGTAAGCCGTCGAACAGTATTTTGCAGCCTCCAAGAAGCGCTCAAACCGTCGAGCAACGACTAAGGCAGTTAGAAAAGCTAAAGCGCAAGTCACTCATTTCAGAGGAGGAATACGCTTCAACCCGCAGCCGAATTTTGGCAGAAATATAGCCGCCGAACTTGATTCAGCCCCGCCTGCTGCGGCGGAAGCTTGCTATCCGGCGCTCTTCGCGGGCGCGGCGCTTTGCCATCTTCTCGTCGCGGGCTTTCTCTTCGTCAGTGCGGGAGTCGGCCGCAAATTCTGCAGCGACGGCAAGCGCCGCCTTTCGCGCCTCTCCGCGAAGGCCGCTGCGAGGGAAGAGATAGCGGAACGCAGGCAGCGCATAGCCGATTGTCGGGATAAGCATGAGGCATTGCCACCATGCGAGACCGGCGATGCGTAGGGCGCACGTGGACGCGAACGCGGCGATGTAGGCGACAAGGAGTAGTGGGTCGGCAATTGTCTGGCCCTCGAAAGCCACGTAGTTGAAGGCGGAGCACGCACCGAGCGCAAGAAGCGAAAGCGGGACAAGCAACGAGGCGTCCCGACCTCCGAACCACATTATCGTAGACGATGCGATTGCGAGCCCGACTGAAAGCATCAGGGTGCGTAGTTCTACTGAACCGCGAGCGAGGTCTTTGTCGACGCCGCGCCTTGCGAGTTCTTCGGGTTCCGATGATATGGGGCAGTCCAACGACAGCATCAGCAGATAGCCGGGAACTATAGCCAGCACCGCGACAAGCAGCGGCCACGGTTTCTTAAGGGCGATCATCCACACGATTCCCGTGAGGAAGGAGAGGAAAGACACCGAGAACGGAAACCACGCTATGCGGACATCGGACAGGATCGCCTTCAATGCCTCCACGCCGAACGGCTGTGTGGGATTGGGAAGCGGGGCTGTGTGCGTGGCACGCGCGACTTTGGCGTTGCGGTAGTATATCTGCACCTTCTCGAGTATGTCGGCCTTCTTGAAGCGGCATCCAAGCGGGACTGAGGTAAAAGCTATCGCAGCCTGCGCCGCAACGCCCCATCCAACGCCAAAGGGGATGAACGCGGAGGCGACGATTGTCGCAATTAGCGTCCATTGCTCCCAGAAGAGATAGTTCCCGTAGTTGTATCCCGGCTTTTCGCGCCTAAAGGTGAAGGGCAGTGTGTACATCCCGCCGACGCATACCCAGAGCAACGGCCGGGGGACGGTGTATCCGCTTGCCGCGCCGAAGACGGTAAAGGCGACAGCCGCGAATCCTGCGAAGGAAATCGTCCAGTCGATAAGGAGGCATAGGTAGTCCCAGCGGACGGCTCTTTCTATGTGACCCGCCTCCGCGTCTTTCTGAAGCCTGTCTTCAGTCCACTTCCAGAAGAAGGTTCGTGCGGTCGATATGACAATGACACCGAGGAAGGCGAGGAGTCCCCATAAGATTCTCCAAGCGCCATTTGCCACGATTGTGACTGCAGCACCAGCGAGGAACATCAGCTGGATGTAGAACCCGAGCGTGTTCTTGCCGCCCGCCGCCCTCTGTCGTAGGTCGCGGACTGTCGCCTTGTACTCGGCGTCCGTCATCTTTGCAACGCTTTTCACTTGTGCGCCTCCTTTCTCCAGTCGCGGAAGGCAAGGGCAACTCTGGCTACGGCGAAGAAGGGGAGTGCGAATGCCGCGCCGTAGCTCGTCATGTCGTAGTTTCCGGAAGTCGCTATGGCGACGGCGACATAGAATGCGGATGCGCCGAGCATGGAAAAGACTCGGAGCGGCCTGTATTTGCCGGTGCACGCGAACGGCAAAGTCGCCGAGGCAGCGGCGATGGCGGCGGCCATCGCGCCTGCCGCCCAGGGGCAGGAGCCGTTGGATAGCTTCGTCGAAACGGCGAGCGCATATCCAGTCGCAAGCATCGCGATCACGGCTTCGATCAACGCCGACGTGATGGGCGTCGACAGGAAGCCCGGCAACTTGAGCCCTTGGCTCGATTCCATGCTGATTATCTTCAGCACGGGAAGCATCGTGAAGGGGACCAGCGCAATCTTCCAGTCGTGCCCTACGGCGATGCCGACAACGGCAATGGCCGCAAACACAGCCATAAAGACGCAGGCGGTTATCTCGATCTTTTTCATGAAGAGGTATTATAGCATTTTTAGGTCTGAAGATGCCCTTGCCAATGTAAGTGAGACTTGTTGATGCTGCTCCCTGACTCGTAACTCCAACTCAACTTCTCTTCTGTCCCAATGTTTCCCTCGTCTCGCGATTTTCATACCGCTTTATACTGCACAATCCGTCCGTTATACTGGTTTATACTGGCCTAAAATAGCGGCAAGGGAGTTCCGCATAGACCCATTAGCGGCAAGGTTTTCGGAGCCCCCAAAAACCGCGCAAGCCCCTCAAACACATCGACAACTTTTCGATACTCCGCGACAATCCGCGCAATCCTCGCAAAACCCCAGCAAACACTATGTTTTCTGATGCCATCCCCACTCTCCCCGCCCCACCCCGCGCAAGCCCCCGCAACCCGCCGCAAAACTGGTTTATAGAGATGTACATCTTTTTTTGCCTATCAATAACTTTTCTGCCTAGTCGCATTGCTATATTAGGCAGAATATGGTAAACTATAGGCAGATAAACAAAGAAGAAAATGCACATATTCGACTACGAGAATGCACCTAGCACCCTGCTGACGCCTGAAATCACGGCGCTTGTTGGTGCTATACGCGAATACAAGGGCAAGCAGGAACTCTATTTGAATGCCCGCGCCGACGTGCTTGACGCTCTGAAGGAGGTTGCAAAGATTCAGTCCACAACCTCGTCAAACCGCATTGAGGGGATTGCGACCACTGATGCAAGGATGCGAGAGTTGATGTCGCAAAAGACCATCCCCAGGAACCGAAACGAAAGGGAGATCGCGGGGTACAGGGATGTCCTTGCGACCATACACGAAAGCTACGACTTCATACCAATAAATCCCAATGTGCTTCTACAACTGCACAGAGACCTGTACTCGAAGCTCCCGCAAGGCATCGGCGGGCATTGGAAGCTCAACGACAATGTCATAGAGGAGACCGGCGCCGACGGAAAGACCTTCGTGCGCTTTCGCCCCGCAAGCGCGGTGGAAACGCCAATGGCAATCGAAACGCTTTGCGCAAACTACCGCAGGGCTGTAGACGAAGGCAGATTCGATCGACTTCTGCTGATTCCGATGTTCATCTTCGATTTCCTATGCGTTCATCCGTTCCATGACGGCAACGGACGGATGAGTCGACTTTTGACATTGCTGCTGCTTTACCGCTCCGGCTTTTTCGTCGGCAAGTACATCAGCCTTGAGATGCTCATCGAGAGTTCCAAGACGGAATATTACGAAGCATTGCAGACAAGTTCTTCCGGATGGTATGACAACGTCCACGACTTGAAGCCCTATGTGAAATATACACTCGGCATAATTCTGAAAGCATACCGCGAACTCGAGTCGCGGGTGGAGGGAATCATCAATTCTCGAATGAGCAAGTCGGACAGGATTCGCGAAGTGTTCAAGACGACACTCGGGAAGGTCTCCAAGCGAGACATCCTCGCCAAGTGCCCCGATATCAGCACGGCGATGGTCGAAATGACATTAAAGGCAATGCTTGACGAGGGATCGATCAGGAAAATTGGTGGAGGCCGATCCACCGCCTATGTCCTCGCTGAGGGATGAAGCAAAAAGGAGGCTTTGCAGCCGATAGGTCTCCCCTATGCTCAACTGAGACAACAACGAAATCGTGGGGACAGACTCCACGAAACGCCTGTTTTTCAGGCGGTTGGCGGTTGAGGCGGGGAAGTAACATCGCGACCGCTTGACGTTGCTGTGTGCAGAATGATAGAATCTGACTCAACAGCAAGCAATCCAAAGAGCAGACTGCTACATGCCGCAGAACAAGCTGAAAGAAAAAACCGACAGGTTCCTGGAAATAAGAAACCCTGAAAAGGCCGTGGGGCTGTGGTCGTGCCATGCCGACTTCTCCACGACGCTCAGGCCAGTGGAGCCGACGAGGACGACGCTTGGAAAGTTCTTCAACTACGACCTTGAGCGATTTGAAACTCATGCCGAGGCGCTGGAGATGATGAGGGCGAAGGGGTGGAAGAAGACACCCTCGCGCAAGCTTAAGGAATTTGCCGCGCAATATCTTGGCGAGAAGTTCGACGAAAACGGCAAGGGCGAGTGGGCGGCTGTTCCGAGGTGGTTCAGGGCATGGCGTAATTTCGCAACATGGCTGGCAGACTCCAAGACGGCAAAGCCATACACCGATGTCCGGCTGTCGTTTGGCAGCCCAATGACGGGCTTTGACTGTTCGGCGAAAAGACACAGAACTTCTCGCGTAATCTTTCTCAGGAAGAATGGCCGCAAGTTTGTCGCGGTGATGTTGAAGGAAGGATGGCGTGGCTGGCAGATCATCGAGAAACCGGCGTATGGCCCCGACCCATACGAGCGGCTGATTCTTTCGGGGGCGAAGGGCGCCGTCTGGCGGACTACAGACGCGGACATGATCACGGAACTGGTGCGTGACAAGATGATGTGTCTCTTCGAGATGGAAGACGACGCGATGTTCGATGCGCTTACCGACGAGAGAAACCGCGAAGAAAATCTGGGGGCGATTTCGCGCGATTTCGAGTTTTATGTCCACGACCCCAATGGCGCGGGAGAACGGTTCTACATGACTTGGAGTGCGACATTCAATCCGCGCAAGCGCAGATATGAGGCGGGCGACAGACAAAAGCCGCGTCTTGTCGAAACGAGAGCTGAGGTTGGCAAGGGATGGATCGGTCGAAGGATAGAGGTGGCTGATCCGGCAAAGGCGGCTGAGGCGGCGAGGTGGGTAGTCGAGAATAACGGTTGCGTAGTCCTTCCGGAAAATTCAAAAGACGAGCTTCGCGTCGCGGTGATGCGAGCCCTCTTCTACATCACTTTCCCAGAGCGGGAGATTGACGCGCCTGGCGGTCTTTTGCGCGGCTATCAGCTTCCTGGACGAATGGTTCAGTTCGCCACGAAGAAGATACGGTACGATGGCAGCAAGGCCATTGTCGAGGATGTTCGCCAGAAATCGAAGTCTGCGATTGAGCGGAAGCGGCGGCTTGTGGTAGACACGCTTCTTGGCCGTGCCGCAAACGCCGTCGCGGTACGCAATGGTCTTGACAGGGAAGAGGCGCTGAAGCGCATTGAGAGGGTCGGCGGACGTGCGGTAATCGAGACTGCGGCATGGCGGTGGGGCTTTATGGACGGCAACGCGATCACGCTTTTTACGGTGACGCCGCAAGCTGGGTCGTTGAAGCTGCCAGACTTGTCTCTTGCTCTCGGTTTCGAGCATCGGCTTGGACTCGACGGCGGCAAGGCAACGGCGGGAAAGCTCGTCCAGACCGCGCAGATAACGCCGCTACGCGATTCGGTGGACACGATGCGCTTCTGCAGGGAAGTGAAGATCAAGGCAAAGAGAGTTTCCGCGCCGCGTCGCGGAACCGAGGGAGATCGCGTTGCATACTCGGCGGACACGGTGCGAATAATGCGCGACGAGGGGAACTACTATCTTCTTGCGATTCCGAAATACGCGCGATACAAGTATGGGCGAGACTTGCTTTTTGCGCCTGGGTCTGAATCGGTCGCCGTCCACACCTATCGCTGCGTTGCCGAGGGGGGGACGCGAGCGAGAGACCGCAGCCGCATGGAAGAGGAACAGCTGGACTTCAACAAGATAACCGGCCTTGCGCGTGACGGACGCGTGTATCTTTATTCCCTTGATGTCGGGGGCGATAGATGGCTTTTCGATGCGGTTTACTCGACTGAAAACAAGAGCCCATGCCGCATTGTCCCGACGATCCCGCAGTTGTTCCAGCTGGGGTCTGCCGCGAAGACGTGCCCATCAAGGAAGCAGAACGGCATGAACATCATTACCGATGTTCCGGTTGATGACGAAGTTGCCGTGGCGAAGATAATGTTTGTGTTCAATCCGACGGTGCCGCGAGACGGACGAAAGCGCGGAGGGCGTTCGTGGAAAGCATACTGTGACGCGCACCCTGACGATGCGGGGCGAGAGGCGGTAGTTTGGCCGACTGGCGAGGCGACGGAGAAGACGCTAAGGGAGTCGACTCTGCGCGTCGTCGAGGCAGACGGCGTTCTTCTGACGGACGAGAGTCATCTTGACGCGGCGCTTGATGGTATGGGATATGTAGTCACGCAGACGGACGACCCGCATGGAATAGGCGGGGTCTATCGCGGCTATATTATTTCAGATCGCGTTTTCAAGTTGTCTGATGGCCGCGACGAGTGGCGGGCTGCGGTAAAGGGCGACACGAAGCCCGATGGCAAGGCACAGGAAAAAGAGAAGCGTCTCCAAATGTCTGGGAAGCCACTTTGCGGAGTGCTGTCGTCAAAGGTCGCGGCAGAGGCCGAGAAGGAGTTTTCAAAGCTGATCGAGGCAGAAGTCCTTTCAGACAAGAAGACGGCAAGATTTTTTACCCTTGAAGCCCCCATCGTCATTGGTAAAGAGTTCAAGGACATGGTGTCGAGGGAGTTCAGGCGCGTTGTCTACACCGGCACGATGGGCTGGCGGAAGCAACTTGTCAGGCCGTCTCATGAGGTCGCCCTTGGCATCTGGCTTGCACGGCTAAGTGTGTCAACAGGAGCTGGTAAATCATGAGTTTCTGCTTATGTTCGCCGCATCAATTTCTGGGGACAAATTTCTGGGGACAGGCCCCGCGAAAGGACTGAAGAATAAGGGTTTCTTGGGGTCTGTCCCCCACCGGATCCGACATGTCAGATTTTCCCTTTGGCGGCGAGTATAGGGCGTGAAGAGGAAAATAGCTTTTCTTGCCTGCATCGTCGCCGCGCTCGCGGCGGTGTTTCTCGTCTGCTCGTGGATGTTTATCGACTGGGGCGACGAGGGGTCTGACGAATATCCCGGCGGCACGATACTTCGCGATTCGTCGGGGAGGATCCTGCGCGTTACGCTTGGGCCCGGCGATGTCGACTGCAGGCCGTTCTACGCCGCCTCTCGCGACGACTGGATCGTAAAGGCGCTCGTCGCGGCCGAGGACAGCTCCTTCTGGTCGCATCGCGGCGTGAGGCCGATGAGCGTCCTCCGCGCGGCGTGGCAGAACATCAGTTGCAGGCGGCGCATCTCCGGCGCATCGACAATCACGATGCAGGCGGTCCGTCTCTTGAGGCCGCACCCGAAGAATCTCTGGTGGAAGTGGAAGGAGGCGGTCAAGGCCGCCAAGATGGAACGCGCGAAGCCGAAGCAGTGGATCATCTCCCAGTACCTGAACCGTGCTCCCTTCGGCTCCAACTTCGTCGGCATCGAGGCGGCTTCGCAGGGATGGTTCGGAAAGGGCGCGAAGGATCTTGGACTCGGCGAGGCCGCGATGCTCGCTGGGATGGTGCAGGCGCCGACGCGCTTCCGCCCCGACAGGTGGGGCAGCCCCGAGCGGCGCGCACAGGCGTTCAGGCGCCGCGACTATGTTCTCGAGAGGATGCGGGCGCTTGGATACATCACCGACGAGCAGCTCGAAGGCGCTCGCTCCGTCGAACCCGAGGTCCGCCGTGCGCCGCGTCCTTTCCTCGCGCCGCATTTCTGCGACTGGTACATTTCCGAGCACGGCCTTCGCGGTGGGCGCGGAGGTGTCGACGTGACGACGGCGCTTGACGCCGACATCCAGCTTCTGTGCGAGCACGCCGTTTCGGAGGCGGCGGAGAAGGGCGGCTTTTCGTCTGCCGTCGTCGTGATGAAGCCCGCGACAGGCGAGATAGTCGCGATGGCCGTGAGCGGCGATTATTTCGACGGCAAGGACGGGCAGGTAAACACCGCCGTCTCGCCCCGCCCCGCCGGCTCGACATTGAAGCCGTTCCTCGTCGCGCTTGCGATGGAGCGGGGTCTTGCGACCCCAGACCGCCGCCTCGTCGACTCGCCCATCTCGTTCAAGGGCTACCGTCCAGCGAACTTCGATGGCAGGTATCGCGGCCTCGTCACTGTGCGCGACGCCCTTGTCCTCTCGCTCAATGTTCCGTTCGTCCGCCTTCTCGACGAAGTGGGGGTCGAGTCCTTTGCAGAGGAGCTTCGCGCCCTCGGCTTCGGCCGCGTTCCGGAGGATCCCGCGTCCTGCGGCCTTGGAATGGCTATCGGCAATGTCGAAGTCTCGCTTCTTGAGCTCGTCCGCGCATACGGCGTCCTTGCGCGCGGCGGCGACGGAAGGTTCGCGCCTGCATGCGCCTACCTCGTTTCCGACATGCTTTCGGGCAACGAGCGCTCGCACGCGGCGTTCGGGCATATCGCGGATGTCGCGGTTCCGCGCTTCGCGTGGAAGACTGGCACGTCGAGCGCCTACCGCGACGCATGGACGGTCGCGTGGAATCCTGAGTTCGTCGTTGGTGTCTGGTGCGGGCACAAGACGGGCGGCTTTGGCGACAAGAGCGTCGTAGGGGCGAAGGCCGCCGCGCCTGTCGCGTGGAGCATCGTGCGACAGCTCTATCCTGGCGGCACGGGTCCCTGGTTCGACGAGCCGGATGGCGTGGCGAAGTGCGTCGTCTGCAGGAAGACGGGGCTTCGCGCCTCGCCCGACTGCCCCGAGACGGAGGAGGGGAGGGCGGTCAGGGGCCGTAGTTCGCCGCAGCTTTGCAACGTCCATCGGCGGGGGCCCGACGGGAAGATGATCGAAGAGGGCCGTCCCCCGCTCTCGCTCGTGAAGCCCGAGGACGGCGCGCAGTTCCATCTCGTCGCAGGTTCCCTTGAGCAGCGAATCGTCTGCCAGGTCGGGGAAGTCCCGCCCGACACCCGGCTCTGGTGGTTTGTCGACGGTGCGCCAGTTGGCGAGACTGTCGGGCGCGGCGCATTTGCCGCGGAGATGGCGCAGGGCGAGCATGTCATCACGTGCGCCGCCGAATCCGGCGACGCCGTTTCGGTCACCGTGACCGTCCTTGTCGATTAGCCGCGGCGGACCGAAGGGAATTTGGTATAATATCCGCCACATGAGAATCGTAGTGAAAGTTGGAACGCATGCGATCGCGAACAAGGCCGGGAAGCCCGACCATGCGGCGCTTAAGCGTCTTGTCGCGCAGTTGAGCTCGCTGAGGAAGTCCGGGCACGAGGTGTTCTTCGTCTCGTCTGGCGCTGTCGCCGCAGGCGTCGAGGCGCTTGGGCTCAAGTCGAGGCCATCGGACGTGAACGACGTCCAGATGTGCGCAGCCGTCGGGCAGGCGCGGTTCATCTACGAGTACGAGCGGCTTTTCGGCGGCCACGGCGTGAAGATCGGCCAGGTGCTTCTCACCCATTTCGATTTCGAGGACCACCACCGGGCGCAGAACGTCAGGAAGTCGCTCGACCACCTCGTGCGGTCTGGGATCGTGCCAATCATAAACGAGAACGACGTCGTCGCGGATGAGGAGCTGAAGGGAAAGACGTTCGGCGACAACGACTGGCTGTCGTTCCTCATCGCGCGGCTCGTTAAGGCCGATGTGCTTGTCCTTCTCACGACCGTCGACGGACTTCTTGACGCGCATGGCAAGAAGATTGCACGCGTCGAGAGCTTCCGCAACATCGCGCGGCTTGTTCGCGCCGGCGAGAAGGGCTCGCTCTCGAAGGGTGGCATGGACTCGAAGCTCAGGGCGGTCAAGGCCGCGGTCGCATCGGGCATAGACACCTACATCGCGAACGGGCGCAAGAGCGTACTCGCGCCTCTCCTTGCGGGGAAGCCCGTTGGGACTTTCTTCCCCGGCTCGGCGCTGTAATCCGCTTCGAGGTGTCGGCATGACGCTCAAACTCAACGGAATAGACGTCGACTGCGTGATCGGGGAGCGCCCCGACGAGCGCACTCGGCTTCAGACGCTGCGCGTCGACGTAGAGCTCGAGATTTCGGACGTTGCAGCCGATTCCGATTCGCTCTCCGACACCGTGGACTACGCGGCGCTGACGGAGAGGATCCGCGCTGCGCTTGCATCTGCGAAGTGTCGCATGATCGAGCGCGCGGCGAAGATTGTGAAGGACGTCTGCCTTTCCGACGCGAAGGTGCGCGCGGCGAAGGTCTCCGTCACGAAGTCCGGCGCGGTTCCGCATCTCGAGTCGGCACAGGCGGTCTTGTGAACGCATGCGGGAGGAAGACGATGAAGATAAGTGCAGTGATTTTTGACTTTGGCGGCGTGATGACGACTTCGACGATGCCTCAGCGCGTGATTGCGCTGGCGAAGGAGAAGTGCATCGACTGGAACGTGTTTGTCGACGGGTTCAACGCGCACCGCCTCGACTACGACGCCGGGCACATCACGCTTGGCGAGATGTACGCGCTTATATGGAGCGATGCGGGGCTTTCCGTCTCGGACGAGACGACTGCCGCGTTCATGAAGGCGGACGACGAAAGCTGGTGCTACCGCAACGAGAGGACGCTTGAGTGGATGAAGGCGCTTAAGGGCCGCGGCTTCAGGATCGGCATTCTCACGAACATGGCGCCAAAGTTCGCTCGCGAGCATTTCAGGTCGCGCTTCGCCGACTTCATCGCGCTTGCCGACGCGATGGTGATTTCGGGAGACGAGGGGATGGTGAAGCCGCAGAGGGAGATATACGACCTACTTCGTTCGCGCATCGGCCTTCCCGCCGAGGAGCTTTGCTTCATAGACGACGTCGAGAAGAACGTCAACGGATCTCGTGCGGCCGGCTGGAACGCCATCCGCTTCGTCTCGAATGACCAGGTCGAAGCAGACTTCGAGAAGTTCATCCTCGAATCCAATTGATAAGTGCCGATGGCAAGGCAAGTCCAGCCCAGGGAATTTAAAGGCATGGAAAATCGTTTGCTTAAGATAGCCGGCAACCGACTTGTCTTTGTCGTGATCGCGTGGGTTGTTTCGCTTTTAGTGACGGCATGCGTGTTGCCGCAGGCGTTTGGAAGCTGGAGTGAGGCTGCGACGATGGCGGCGGCGGCTTTTCTGATGCTTGTGTTTGGCCCATATCTTCTTGTAGTCGGACTTTGCGGCGGAATGGTTGGCGATGTCGGCTGGGGGCTTGTGGCGATGGTGCCGTTTGTTGTTGCGCAGGTCGCGTTTCTGTGGCTTCTTTCGGGGAAGACATCGCTATGGCGGCGCCTCGGGCGCTTAGGTCGGCCAGCGCGGTGCATCGCCGTTACCGCTCTCGCGATTCTCTCGATAGTCGGCGTCTGGAGTTCGCTCCCGTGCGTCGATACGTACAAGGTTGCAGTAGGCGGCGATAAGATAAAGGGAGAGCCGCTTCGCTTTGTCGTCATTTCCGACTTGCACTCGTGCTACTATGGCTACAAGCAGCGCACGCTCGTGGACGCAGTCTTGCGTGAGCGTCCAGACGCCGTTCTGCTCGTCGGCGATATTGCGGACGACCGGCTTGCAGACAATAACGCAGCGATCCTCATCTGCCAGCTTGCTAAGCAATTCCCCTGCATCTATGTCTCCGGCAACCACGAATACTGGAGCGAGCGCGTGGACGAGATAAAGGCCTGGATCCGCGGCTATGGTGCGACGGTGCTGGAGGGCGATGTACGCACGGTTGAGATAAAGGGAACGATGGTCGATTTCTGCGGCATCGACGACCCGACCTACATCCTTGGTTCGTGGTTCGGGCAGCTTAAGACCGTTCACGAGAAGTCGGACCCAAAACACCTGCGAATTCTTCTTTCGCATAGACCCGAGTGCGCCGACATCTATGCGAGGTATGACTTTGATCTTGTCGTCGCAGGTCATTTACATGGTGGACAGTTGCGCTTGCCTTGGTTAGATGTAGGGCTCTACGGCCCGGCATGGGGCTATCGCCAGTTCTTCCCGCGGTATTCTGACGGCGTCTATGCGCTCAACGACAATACGCGCCTCGTCGTCTCGCGCGGTCTTGCCCGCGAATCTACGCCCTTGCCGCGTTTCTTCAACCATCCCGAAATACTGGTGTTGGAAGTCGCCTCTGCGCCCCAATGATCTTCAATTTTTGATAAACTCTTCTTGAAATGAAAAAGCCGGTGCCAGTCAAAATCGTCGAAGCCATCGGGTGGGTATATATAGCGCTCGCGGTTTTACTGTTGTTTCGCGCCGTCATTGAGCTTCCCAGTGTGCCGGCGACAGAAAGCATCTGCATCGGTATATGCTTCCTTGTTCCGACTTTGCTGGCCGTCGGGATGCTCGTTTCTCTACGACGTAGGCGACGTGGATGGTTTGTTGTGCCGAACACGATGTTGCTTTCTCTATTGGTGGCGGGGTTGGCTTTGGATTCACTTGACCATGCTTCTGATGGATTGGTTATGGCGAGTGTTGTTTCGTCGCTTTTTCTTGTCGTTCCACTTGTGCTGCTCTATTTGCCGTCGTCTACCCTGTGGTTTAAGGAAAAGACGGCAGTGGCGGCTGAATCTAATGGGTGCCTGTCCTGTTTGGTTGCTTTCGCGACATTTCTCATTACGGTTGCTTTGTTTGCGATAGTGTTTTCACCGGCAAGAGGTCGTATGATTCCCGGTATGGCGAATGTAATTTTGACGCAAGGCAAGGATTTGTCCTTGTGCATGGCGTATAACAATACGGCTCATGAGTCTGGCGAGGAATGGCTCGACATATTCAGTTGCACGAATTCGACGCAGTTTGTGCTGCTGTTGCGAGAGAAGTACGGTAAGGAACTTCGTAATGGGAACATCTATACGAATATCTGGTGCATAGCCGTCAATCCACCAGCTGATGATTCTTTTCCGCTGCTCTTCACATGCAACATCGATCCACGCGAACTCCTGTCACAGACGGAAGTGGATCGCAGTTTGACATTGACTTGCCCGAAGACATGGGGTGGAACCTGTTTAAGAATTTGCAAAAAGATGGCAGTGATTGTCCGTGCCGGCGGTGCTGCCCAGATAGAGAGAAACATATACCTTAGCCCGAATCGGATTTTCCCCGACGGCATCCCCAAGCCAAACCCCGACACCTACTTCCTGACCCCGACCGGTCGAGTGGATCTTGTTGAAAGGCAAGCGCAGTCGGGGACAGGCCCCGCGAAACCGTTGTAAAAGGCCTGTTTTCGCACGAAAAATCGTTTGGAGGTTCCCCAATTTTTCGGGCATGAAAACGGCCACACCCCAGTAAACAAAGGGTGAAGTGGCAATTTTCATTTTGCGTTAAGTGAAAATCCACTTCCGGTTTGTAATTGAACTCCGAGCGTTTGGGCTCTCGCGCGTGCCCTTGCGGCCGCTTCGCGGCTCGGGCTTCGCCCTCGGCCAACCCGACGCCTTCGGCGCGGGCGCATTCCCGCTTCGCCGCTTCGCACCATACAACGGCTATACATGTGCCGGTTGAAGTGTTTTTGGATGCGGCTGTGCCGCATAAATCGGCCGAAGGCCGCTATAATCACTGCAAAACAGCGTCTCCTGATTATGGTTGAAAAGTGCGAAGCCGTGGAGCGGTAGCGAGAACATCAACCGTCGGAGTTTTTCCAAAACCGCGCAGAGGGTCGCAAAGGTTCGGCAGCCCAAAGTAAAATTGGGGAACCCCCAAAAAAATCGTTGAGCGCAGCCAGTCAATGAGTTTGGTATAATATTACCATGAAAATATCATTTTTGCGTGTTGCGGTCTGCGCGGTTGTCGGAACGATTGTGATAGGTGCGCTTATTGCGTGCCTTTTTCTGCGCTCGCGGACGACCGGCGTCGACACTTCGACCGTTCGCAAGGAACTTCGCTTCTACCGCTCCGGCACGGAGTGGTTCGCGGATGTTCCGCAGCATACCAGGGCCGAGAACCAGATGGTTGCCGGCGCGGACACGCTGCTGGAAGAAGTCTCCGATGGTGCCGACGAAGTGTTTGTAGTGTTGTCGTCGGACATTCCAGATCCTGGCGAATGGAAACTTCATCTCCACCTGGTAGAGCACGACAAGTTCGGCGCGACCTACAAGGTCAAGGCCGCCGGACAGGATGGCGTCCAGATCGCTTGGCTCTGCAATGTCATGCACACCGTCTTCGGCGGCGAGCATCCGACAGACATCTACATCCACTCGATTTCCACTAAATGACATAAAGGAGCGACATGGCGACAGAAAACGACGACGGAAAAGAGGTGTCCCCCCAGCGGAGCAAAGGCGGCGCGCGGCGCTGGTATGGCGCGGCGCGAGGGATGGCGATCGCTTTCCCAATCGTTTTTCTGCTGCCTGGCTTTGCGTTTTCCTATCTCCCGCTTGGTGCTGCGGTTGTCTCTGCGCTGATTGGCTGGATGGTTCCCGGTCGGCCTCATACCGTAAAAAACGCATGGAGGACGGTTGGCGAGTCGTTTGTATGGCTCGCTGCGGCTCTTCACCTTGCTCTGGTGGCGCTTTGGTTGTATCTAGCCACGGGACTTTTCGGGTTTCTGATCGACAAGAATTTCAGGTCTGCCGTTAAGGATGCTGACCGTATCGTCATACGCGACGGAGGAGGGCTCTGCCATTCCAAGCCAGACAAGGAGCCCTCGCTCTTTGAAATCACCAACAAGGCGGAGATCGCAGCGTTTAACGACATGTTCAAGTTCTCTGGTCGAACAATGTCTTGCAAGTGCTGTGGTTATCCGGGTATAGACTGGTGGCGCGACGGTCAGTGCGTCGTTGTATCCGCGCTCCATCATGGACATGCGCTGCGCATTAGCGGCATAGGCGGAGACCTGCGCTTCACCATCGAATCGAGGCGTCGCGTTCAGGAGTGGCTCGAAACGCATTGCGGGCTTACTCCTGGCGACAATTCGCCGCGGTATCGTCGATGCATAATGGCTCGTGCGAGAATTGAGAGTGAGGTGCTTGATTTGGCGAAGACTAATGATAGCAAGAAGCCGACGATGGACGACCTTCGCGATGAGTTCAAGAAGAATGGCAAGGAGTTTCCGGCGTGTCCGGCCGGCGGCGAGTATTCGCTCACCTACGGCGAAGACGGAAAGCCAGTGGTTAAATGCTCAGCTCCGCGCCACGATTAGGCCTGATGTGCTGTGATATAATATCGGCATGGGGATGTTGCGAGAGGAAAATAAGGCGAGTGGGAAGCAGACGCTGCTCCATGTCTGCTGCGGGCCGTGCGCGAGCGCGTGCGTGCCGCGGCTAAAGGACGAGGGGCGGGAAGTGACGATGCTTTTCGCCAACTCCAACATCGACACCGCCGAGGAGTTCGAGCACAGGCGCGCCGAGGCCGAGCGGCTCGCAGCCCACGACGGCGTTGCGTTTGCCTCGCTCCCCTACGACCACGCCGACTGGCTCGAGAAGGTCGCAAAGGGCTTCGAGGATGCGCCCGAGAAGGGCGAGAGGTGCGCGAGATGCTTTCGCTACAATCTTGGCAAGGCGGCGGAATGGGCGGCCGCGCACGGGTTCGACTCGTTCACCACCTCGCTTACCGTCTCGCCGCACAAGCCAAGCGAGGTTGTTTTTTCTGCAGGGCGCGAGGCCGCGGAGAAGGGCGGCGCCGGCTTTCTTCCCGAGGACTTCAAGAAGCGCGAGGGCTTCAAGCTCTCCGTCGCGCGCGCGAAGGAGCTCGGGCTCTACCGCCAGTCCTATTGCGGCTGCGAGTTTTCGCGTCGCGGAACTCGGCCGGCTGTGGTATAATATCGGGCATGAGAAAAGACCTTGAGAAGCTCAACGCCCTCGGCCGCTCCGTCGCCGCGCCGAAGGACTACGATCCGGCCGTTCTCGACGCGTTCGAAAATCGCCACCCCGGGCGCGACTACTGGGTGACTTTCACCGCGCCCGAGTTCACGACTCTCTGCCCGAAGACCGGCCAGCCCGACTTCGCGATGCTTACGATCCGCTACATCCCCGCGAAGAAGCTCGTCGAGTCGAAGTCGCTGAAACTCTACCTCTTTGGCTTCCGCAACCACGGCGACTTCCACGAGGATGTCGTGAATGTCATATACGACGATCTCGTAACGCTCCTTAAGCCGAAGTACATGGAAGTCTACGGCAAGTTCGCCGCGCGCGGCGGCATCACCATCGATCCGTTCGTGAACGGCGGTGTCGGCGCGAAGTACAAGGCGCTCGCGGCAAAGCGCTTCGAGAGCTGGTCTGGCGTGCGCGGCTGATATGCACTTCTGGGGAATAACCGGCACGAACGGCAAGACCACCACCGCGTGGGTCTTCGCCGAGTTCGTAAATGCTTGGGGCGCCCAGCTTCGAGCCCGGGAGCGAGTGAGCGAGGCGGAAAGAGCAGACGGGCGAGCTCCGCTCTGCGGATACATTACTACCGTCGAGGCGTTTGACGGGGTGCGGCATTTCTACACCGGCTACACGACGCCGCCGCTCGCGCAGCTTAAGGAGATATACGCCGCGATGGAGGCGAACGGCTGCACCGACTGCGTGATGGAGGTCTCCTCGCATGCGATCCACCAGAACCGCGTCGGATTTGGCGAGGTCACCTCCTTTTCCGGCGGCGCGTTCACGAACATTTCGGAAGACCACCTTGACTACCACAAGACGATGGAGGAGTACTTCCGCGTCAAGCTTTCGTTCGCGGAGCAGATCGCGCGGGGGAATCCATCCGGCAGGAAGGCGCCTTTCGCCGTCTGCATCGACGGCGAAGGCGGCGAGAGAATGTACGAGGCATGCCGCGGAATTCCCGGACTGGACGCCTTCCCGGTCACGGCAAAACCCCCTGCATTCGACTTTTCGGGGCTGCAGCTCGTCGGAGACTACAACAAGTCAAACGTTGCGCTCGCCGCAGCGCTCGCCCTTGTCGCCGGCGTTCCGTACGATGCCATACAGCGCACGATTCCGCTGCTGCGTCCGCGCTGGGGTCGGCTTGAGCTTGTCGAGAACCCGAGCGTCAAGGCGAAGGTCTATGTCGATTTTGCCCACACGCCCGACGGTCTTGAAAAAGTCCTTTCGGCCGCGCGCGGCTTCACGCCTCATGACGGCCGACTCTGGGTCGTCTTCGGCGCAGGCGGCGACCGCGATCCGATGAAGCGCCCTCTCATGGGCGAGGCCTGCGCCAGACTCGCCGACTCACTCGTCGTCACGAGCGACAACCCCAGGAGCGAAGACCCGGCGACGATCATCGACGCGATCGTCGCAGGCGTCGACCGCGCTGCGGCGCGTCCCCGGCTCGTCCGCATAGAGCCCGACAGACGCGAGGCGATCTTCTTCGCGCTCGCGAACGCCGCCTCGCGCGACGTCGTGATTATCGCGGGCAAGGGGCACGAGACGACGCAGGAGATCAAGGGAGTCAAGCATCCGTTCGATGACCGCGAGGTCGTCAGGTCCTTCTCGCATATGGTATAATCCCAAATATGAACACCGTCGAAAAACTGGCCGGCCTCATTCGCGAGACAAGCTCGTCTCTCCCCGAGGATGTCGAATCTGCGCTCGCGAAGGCGAAGCGCCGCGAACAGGGCGGCTCGTCCGCGTCCGTCGTCCTCGGGACGGTTCTCGACAACGTGCGCCTCGCGCGGAAGCTCGGCTCGCCGCTCTGCCAGGACACCGGGACTCTCGCGTTCTACATCGACGCGTCGCTTCGCCGCAAGGTCTCGCCCGCTGTCGTCAAGAAGGCCGTCGCGCTTGCGACCACGCGCGGGTATCTGCGAAAGAACTGCATCGACTCCGTCACCGGCAAGTCCTACGACGACAACTGCGCGGACGGGGCTCCCGTGATCCACTATGTCGACTGGGTCGAAAAAGGGTGCGTCAGACTCGTGCTGAAGGGCGGCGGAAGCGAGAACATGTCTCGCCAGTATTCGCTTCCCGACTCCACGCTCGGCGCGGGACGCGACATCGCCGGCGTAAGGAAGTGCATACTCGACGCGGTGGTGAAGGCGCAGGGCTTCGGCTGCGCACCGGGGATTCTCGGCGTCTGCATCGGCGGCGACCGCGCGACGGCGTATGAAGTCGCGAAGGAGCAGCTTCTCCGTTCGCTCGACGCCTCGGGCGAGTCTTCCGACGCGGTGCTCCGCAGGCTCGAGAAGTCGATCCTCAGGGAATCTAACTCGCTCGGGATAGGCCCGATGGGGCTTGGCGGAAAGACTACGCTGCTCGGCGTCAGGATTGCGTCGCGCCCGCGCGTCCCGGCGAGCTTTTTCGTGACTGTCGCCTACATGTGCTGGGCGTGCAGGAGGGGGAGTTTGAAGTTTAAAGTTTGAAGTTGGAGCTGAAAAACGACGGGAGGTCGGCTGATGAAGAAACTGTCTGCTCGATGGATGTGCGCGCTTGCCGCGGCGCTCGCCGCGGGAGGCCTTTCCGCGGCCTGGGTTGACGCGAACGCCGGAAGCACCGACGAAGGCGCTCCGTCCGGCGGGTCGCGCAACGGCGTTGTTGCCGACGCGATTCCGTTCAGCACGCGAGGGAGCTACTACACCGTGGACTACGTCGGCCCGGACTCGGCGCGGCCGGAGCGGCTTCCCGGCGTGTGGGTCCAGACGATGGCAACCGAGGCGAGCGAGCGTTTCGTCGCGCGGCTTGTCCCCTATGTCGACGGACGCCCCGTCGAGGACGTGAAGTTCGAGTGCCGTCCGTGGTCGGCGCGCATTGTCACTCCTTCGGGCGCGATCGCCATCTGCTTCGCCGATCCGCGCACGCTGCTGCTCCGCGGCGATTCCGCCGCGCTCTCGCTCAAGATCGACTTCCACCTTCCCGCGCCGTACCAGCCGATCTACGAAGTGCCCGTGCGCGGCGGCGGCAAGGCGGTGCTGGCCAACGGCTTCAAGAACGCCGCGAAGTTCCTTCTCGACGTAAGGAGCGGGACGGGCGAGGTCGACTGCGAGTGGGGTGGCCGCAACGCGAAGACGAGCGCGCTTTTCGTCCGTCCGGAGGGTGGCCTTCCGCTCGAGCTCTCGATCAGGGATGTCGCGCCGGAATGGGACGGTTCGCTGCCGAAGGCCGCCTTCGACGAGTCCGCGAAGGCGCGACGCGCAGAGTTCGAGGGCTTTCTCGCGCGGTTGCCGTCCGTCGCGCCCAAGTACTCCGCCGCGCGCGAACGCGCCGCGCATCTCCTCTGGTCCGCGGCGGTTGCGCCGCGCGGGTACATACGCCGCGAGTCGATTCTCATGTCGAAGCTCTGGATGAACAGCGTCTGGAGCTGGGACCATGCGTTCAACGCGATATGCCTCGCCGATACTGACTTCGACCTCGCCTGGGACCAGCTCATGTGCGTCTTCGACAACCAGGATGCGAGCGGCCAGGTTCCCGACGCGACGAGCGACGGAGCTGTCGTGTTCTCGTTCGTGAAGCCGCCGATCCACGGCTGGGCGCTGCGCCGCATGATGCGCGGCCGCGAGATACCGCGTCCAAAGCTCGAGGAGGCGTACGCCCGCCTTTCGGCCGTGACGCGCTGGTGGTTCGAGCGGCGAGACCGCGACGGGAACGGCCTTGCGGAATACGACCACGGCAACGACTCGGGCTGGGACAACTCGACGGCGTTCCTGATGCTGCCGCCGGTCGAGACGCCGGAGCTCCAGGCCTACCTCGCCGTGCAGATGGACGTGCTCGCCGATGTCGCCGAAAAACTTGGACGCGCGGACGAGGCGGCCGTCTGGCGCGAACGCGCGAAGGCGCTTGCCGCCAAGACGGAGAAGCTGCTCTTCGACGACAAGGGCCGCCCGCTCGTCAGGCAGGTCGCGACCGGGAAGACCGCCTCGCCGCCGACGCTTCAGACGCGGCTTGCGATGCTGGCCGGCGATCTTTTCTCCGAGAAGGTGCGGCGCGAGCTTTCGCGCGAAGTGCGCGAGGAGGGCTACGGCATGGGGCACTCCCTCGCGTCGGAGCCCAGGAGCGAGTGGTTCAGGCGCAACGGGTACTGGCGCGGCCCCGTATGGGCACCGGCCGTGCTGCTCGCCGTCGACGGTCTCCGCGCGTGCGGAGACGAGGATTTCGCGAGGGAGGCCGCGCGCGAGTTCTGCGACACGGCGTCGAAGTCGAAGTTCGCGGAGAACTTCGACCCGATTTCGGGCGAGCCGCTGTGCGACCCGGCCTACACGTGGACGGCGTCGGTCTTTCTGGTGCTGGCGCACGAGCTTTCCGAGCCGTGCCGCGACAAGGTTCTGCTTCAGGCGCTTCCCGCGCGCGACTGGCGCGAAGCGACGCCGCTCGGCAACGGACGCCTCGGGGCGCTTGTCCACGGCCGCGCTTCCGACGAACGCGTTACGCTCAACCACGAAGCGCTCTACAACTGGGCAGGCCGCGGCGAGATGCCCGACCTCTCCGCGCTCCTCCCGAAGGTGCGCGCGCTTCTCGCCGAAGGACGTTTCGCCGAGGCGAACCGGCTCTACCCCGACGCGCTGAAGGCGTCGGGCTACAAGGGCGCGACAGGCAAGTTCTTCCCGGCGTTCGACCTGTGCCTCCGCTGCGGGACCGACGGCGTCTTCCGCGATTACGCGCGCGAACTCGACATGACGCACGGCGTCTGCACGGTGCGCTGGGCCGACGACGGTGGAGATTGGGAGCGCACTTCGTTCGTCAGCTGCGCGAATGGCGCGGGCGGTCCTTTCGTCATGCGCGTCCGGCGCGACGGCAGGCCGTTCTCCGCCGAAGTGTCCCTGCCTCGCCACGACCTCATCGACTTTCCGGACTACGGCGGATGGGACGACTTCTCCGCCGAGGCGGGCGCACGGTCGGTCCTTTCCACCGTGAAGACGCCGGACGGTCTCTCCTTCTGCGGCATGGCGCGCATTCTGTCGACTGACGGCGAAGTCGCGAAAGTCGAGGGGGCGAAGGGGAAGATTCCGTCGCTCCGCGTCGAATCGGCGCACGAGCTCGTGCTTCTTGTCGATGTCAGGGACAGTGCGATCTCGTTCGCCGACTTAGAGGCATCGCTCGCGCAGCTCTGCGAAGGTCGCTCGTTCGACGCGCTTCTCGCGGGCCACTCCGCGGAGTTCTCGAAGCGCTTCTGCGCGGCGACGTTCTCCCTCGGCGCGGCGGATGCGCCGCGCGAGTCGAACGAACGTCTCCTGCTCGACGCCTATGCAAATGCGCCTGACGCGCGGCTCGTCGAGAAGATGGCCGACTTCGGGCGCTATCTTCTCCTCTCGTCCTCGGGCTTCGGCTGTGCGCGCCCCGCAAACCTCCAGGGCGTCTGGAACGGCGACTATTCGCCTGCATGGGGCGCGACGTACTTCCTTGACGAAAATGTCGCGATGATGTACTGGCAGGCGCTTCGCGGCGGAATGCCCGAGACGCTGCTGCCTCTTTTCGACCTGCTCGACCGCTGGAAGGACGACTTCCGGACGAACGCTCGGCGGCTCTGGGGCTGCCGCGGACTCGTTTTGCCCCTCTATATGGGCGACCGCGGCGGGCTCAAGGGCGACTTTCAGCCGCACTGCGTATACTGGACCGGCGCGGGAGCGTGGATTGCCTCGTTCCACTGGGACTACTGGCTCTGGACGGGTGACCGCGCGTTTCTTCGCGACCGTGCGTGGCCGTTTCTGCGCGAAGTCGCGCTCTTCTACGAGGACTTTCTCTACGAGGGTCCCGACGGGCTGCTTCACGCCGCGCCAGCGGTCTCGCCTGAGAATTCGCCCGTCGTCGAAGGCGGCGCGAAGGTCGACGTATGCGTAGATCCGACGATGGAGATCGCGCTCGTGCGCGAACTTCTGAACCACGCGCTTGCCGCCGCCGCGGAGCTCGGGATCGACGACGCGCAGACCGCGCGCTGGCGCGCGATGCTCGCGAAGCTCCCGCCCTACAGGACGAACGAGCGCGGCGCTCTTCGCGAATGGCTCGACCCGCGTTTCGGCGACAACGACCACCACCGCCATCTCTCGCATCTCTATCCGCTCTTCCCAGGGCGCGAGATCGCGCCGCACCGCGATGCCGCGCTCTTCGCGGCCGCGAAGAAGGCTACGGAGGCGCGGCTTGCGACTGGGCTGCCCGACCAGACGGGGTGGAGTCTCGCGCACATGGCCTGCGTGTGGGCTCGGCTTGGGGAAGGGGATCGGGCGCTCGGGTGCCTTGAGCAGCTTCTGCGCTGCTGCACTGGCCCCAACCTCTTCACCCGCCACAACGACTGGCGTGGCATGGGCGTCACGCTGGAGATGCTGCACGGCACGACTCCGCCCATCCAGCTCGACGCCGCGTACGGTTTTTCCGCCGCCGTGCAGGAGATGCTGCTCGGCGTGGACGAGTCGTCGCTGCGCATCCTCCCTGCGCTGCCCGCGGCGTGGGAGCGCGGGTCGATGAAGGGCCTTCGCGCACCAGGCGGAGTCAAAGTCGACGCCTCGTGGGGAAACGGGGAGTGGCAGGCGGCGATTTCGCTTGGCCGAGACTTTCCCGCGCGGGGAATCGACGTCTACACGCCGGGCTCCCCCGAACCGCGGCGCGTAGACCTGAAGCCAGGCGACGTTGTCAGGCTGTTCGGTCTTCTGAAGTGAAACGTCGATTCCGGCCGAGGGGTATGCGAACGAAAATATGGTATAATCACAGGCAGGGCAGATTCGCAGATGAAAGAGCTTACATATCCGTTTGACGAGAGGCAGATCCGCGCGCTGAAGGCAGGCGACGCGGTCGAGATTTCGGGGCTTGTCCACACCGGTCGCGACAAGTTCCACAAGTTCTTCGCCGACGGCGGGAAGATAGCCGTCGATTTCCGCGACGGTGCACTCTACCACTGCGGACCGGTGTGCGTTAAGGCGGGTGACGGCTGGAGGGTCGTCTCGGCAGGACCGACGACGAGCGTGAGGGAGAATCCCTACGAACCGAAGTTCATCGCCTCGTCCGGCGTTCGCATCATCATCGGGAAGGGCGGTATGGACGCGGCGACTCTCGCCGCGATGAAGAAGCACGGCTGCGTCTATGTCCAGGCCGTCGGCGGAGCGGGTGCGCTCTATGCGGCGTCTGTGAAGCGTGTCGCGGGCGTTGACCTCTTTGAGGAATTCGGCGCGGCCGAGGCGTGCTGGCATTTCGAGGTCGAGGGCTTCCGCGGCGTAGTCGCGATGGACGCGCACGGGAATTCGCTATTCGACAAGGTAGCGTCGGCCTCGGACGCGCTGCTTAGGGAAATTCTCTGACTCGGCGTTCTACGTCCTGGACGTGTCCCGCGAGGGTGCCCTGTGTCCCCGACTCAAGCATCAGCTTCGTTCGGCTGAATATGGCCGGAGGGTTCGTCTGCGATTTAGCGGGGCCGGCATTCGCCGGCCCCGCCGTATTCGGGACGGCAACAATAGCGCGTCCCGTCTTGGATTCGTCCTTACTTCGCGAGCGAATCGACGGCCTTGCCGGCTTCGTCTGCGGCCTTGTCGGCAGCTTTGTCCGCGTCCTTTGCGGCCTTGTCGGCGGCCTTCGAGAGGTCCTTGCCGGCCTGCTCCATCTTTTCGGAGAGCGTGGGCTCCTTCTTCTCGCATCCGGTGAAGAGGACGGAGGAAGCGAGAGCGGCCGCGACTGCGGCGACATACATGCACTTCATTTTTGTTTTCCTTTCGATTGCGAGCCGTGGCGGACACTGTGTCCGTTCCGTGCAGGCGCGAGTATTATACCATATTCCGGCCCCGGCTTTCCCGCCGCAAGGCAGTCATGCAGCATAGCGGCAGGATTTGGTATAATATCCCAATCATGAAATGGACCAAGTCTCTCATCCAGACGCTCCGGGAAAATCCCGGTGACGCAGAAATCGACTCTCACAAGCTCCTTATCCGCGCGGGGCTCGCGCGCAAGGTCGCAGGCGGGCTCTATGCCTACCTGCCGCTCGGGATGCGCTCGCTGAGGAAAATCCAGCAGATAGTCCGAGAGGAGATGGACCGTGCCGGCGCGCTCGAGATCGTCTCGCCTATCCTCCAGCCGGCGGAGCTCTGGCGCACCACGGGACGCTGGGACACGATGGGTCCGAACATGTTCAAGCTCCGCGACCGCGGCGAGCACGAGTTCGCGCTCGGTCCGACGGCCGAGGAGGTCTTCACCGACCTCGCGAAGTCGCTCATCAGCTCCTACCGCCAGCTGCCCGTCACGATCTACCAGATCCAGTGGAAGTTCCGCGATGAGACGCGCCCGAGGTTCGGGCTCATGCGCTCCAAGGAATTTCTGATGAAGGACGCGTACTCCTTCGACGTCGACGCGGATGGCGCCGACAAGAGCTACTGGAACATGTACCACGCCTACGAGCGCATCTACGAGCGCTGCGGGCTCAAGGCCGTCCCCGTGCAGGCCGACGGCGGCGACATGGGCGACTCCATGACGCACGAGTTCCACGTACTCGCCGACGCGGGAGAGGACGGCATTGCCTTCTGCGAGGGCTGCGGCTACGCGGCGAACCTCGAGAAGGCGGAGCGCAGGGTCGCGCCGCGCGCAGACGCCGACTGCCCCGCGTACGAAGAGGTCCACACTCCCGGCGCGAAGACGATCGACCAGGTCGCCGCGTTCATGGGCCTTCCGGGGTCCGCGTTCGTCAAGTCGCTTATATACTCCGCCGACGGAAAGCCAGTCATGGTGTGCGTAGAGGGTGATCGCGACGTCAACGACGTGAAGCTCAAGCGCTTCCTCGGCGCCAAGAAGGTCGAGCTCGCGGACTTCGAGACGGTGCTCAGGGCCTCCGGCGCGAACGCGGGGTCCGTCGGCCCCGTAAAGCCGGCGGACGCCTCCCTCCGCATCGTCTGCGACATCGCGCTCAAGGGCGCGAAGGGACGCATCGTCGGCGCGAACAAGGACGACTACCACCTCAAGAACGTCGACCTTGCGCGCGACTGCAATATCGCGGACGCGGACTTTGCGGACCTCGTCATCGCGAAGGAAGGCGACATCTGCGCGAAGTGCGGCAAGCCGATGGCGATCAAGCGCGGCATCGAGGTCGGGCAGGTCTTCAAGCTTGGCACGAAGTACTCCGCCGCGTTCAACGCCGTCTACAAGAACGACAAGCTCGAGGACCACGTCATGATCATGGGCTGCTACGGCGTCGGCGTTTCCCGCACCCTGCAGGCCGTCATCGAGCAGAGCCATGACAAGGACGGGATCGTCTGGCCCGCGTCCGTCGCGCCGTACCAGGTCGTCGTCGAAAACCTCGATCCCGACAAGGAGGAGGTCACGAAGATCGCCGACGACCTCGAGTCTGCGCTCGAGGCGGCTGGAATCGACGTAATCGTCGACGACCGCGCGGAGCGTCCCGGCGTCAAATTCAAGGACGCCGACCTGATCGGCTTCCCCGTCCGCGTCGTAGTCGGCGCCAAGGGGCTTGCCAACGGCGGCGTAGAGATCAAGCGCCGCTGCGACGACAAGTCGAAGATGCAGATCGTCGCGCCAGACGCGGCCCTCGAGGCGATCAAGGCGCTGCTTGGAGATCCCGCCGTCAGGACTTGAGGATCTGCTTGCGGAGCGCAAGGGCGACGGCTTCGGAGCGGTTCGACACTCCGAGGCGCGCGAAGATCGTCGACAGCTGCTTCTTGATCGTGATCTCCGACAGTCCGTATTGCTTGGCGATGTCGGAGTTTGACTGGCCTTGTGCGACTGAGGACAGTATCTCGAGATGACGGTCGGAGAGCTTCGGGGTTATGTTGTCCTCCGCCGCCTGCCTCATCAGCCGCTCGGGGATCAGGCGCTTGCCTGCGACGATGTTGCGGATTGCGCCGATAAGTTCGTCTGCGGCCGTGTCCTTCATCAACGCGCCGTCTGCGCCGTTCATGATGGCGTCGGACATTTCCTTTGAAGTGGCGAAGGATGTAAGGACCATTATCTTGATCTCGGGATAGGCGTCGTGGATGAGCTTGGTCGCCTCGGCGCCGCTCAGCTCCGGCATCATCAGGTCCATGATGACGATGTCGGGTTTAAGCGCATGTGCGAGCTCCACTGCCTGGCGTCCGTTTTTGGCCTCTCCCACGATCTTCATGTCCTCTTCGCAGTCGATCAGTGTCGAGAGGCCCATGCGCATGAGCATGTGGTCGTCGGCAAGCATGATTCTGATTTGCGCTTTTTTCATGGCGTTTTCACTTCCTTGGTCTTTGTTGCGGGCAGAGGTATGGCGACTACGGCCTTTGTTCCGTTGCCGGGCCTTGAGTCGATGGAAAGGGTGCCGTTGAGCTTTTCGAGCCGGTTTCGTATCCCCTCTATGCCGAAGTGCCCCTGGATGGGGCCTACGCAGTTCTCGGGGTCGAAGCCGCTCCCGTTGTCGCGGACGGAGAAGAGGATGCGCCCAGGTTCGATGCTTCCAGCGACCTGGACTTCCGTTGCGGCGCCGTGGCGTACGGCGTTGCCCGTAAGTTCCCGGACGATGGCGAGAATGGCGTGTGCCGTCGTGTCCTTGAGGCGGCTGCGAGGAACGTTGAAGCGCACTTTTATTGCGGCGTTGCCGTCGATCTGGTCGAGCGTCCTGCGGATGGCCGTGGAGAAGTCGGCTTCGTCCAGCGTGTCGCTTCTAAGGTCGAAGAGGCACTGCCTGAGCTCCGTGCGGCAGGAGTTGAGCATCTTGTCGGCCGTTTCGATGCAGCGTCGCGCGACTGCGGGGTTGCTGTTCAGCGTTTTGGCGCTCGCGGCCACCTGGCAGGCGACGCCGGCGAGCTCCTGGGAGAGCGAGTCGTGGAGTTCGACGGCGAGCCTTGTGCGCTCGTCTGTCTTGAATTCCGCGATTGCATGGGCGACCTGCTCGCGGTAGAGTTCGCGGCCGCGCTGGCTTACGAGCTTCTGCAGTATCCGGTTCCAGATGTATACGCCGATCAGCGCGGCGACAAGGATGGAAATCACGACAAGCAGCCTGAGCGGGGTCCACCACGGAGGGCGGGCGATTATCCTAAGGTCTTCGGGCGAGCGGATTACGACGACCAGATTCCTTATCCGCGGGAAGATGTCGTCAGGGGTCCACTTGTCGATTTCAAGGAGGCAGCGCCCCGTGACCTCGAGTTTTGTGCCAAGCGCTATGTCTGCGGCGGCGGCGCTGTGCTGGCCAAGGTCGACTTGAAGCTTGAACGGGCCGCAGGCGAGCAGCAGCCGTCCGGCGCCGTTTGGCGAGGGTGCGCTTTGTACGATGCCCTGGATCCGCATCAAACGCCCGTGGCTTGCCGGGTCGATCGCGTTTGGCCCGCCATTGCCGCCGAAGACGGACTTGATGTCCGTGATTGCCGATTCCCGCTGCGGCACCGTGGTGCGAGGTTCTGCGCGTACTATCGCGCGGGAAAGATTGACTCGGAAGAGGTCGGTCTCCGGATATCCGGCGGCAGTCACCGTGTCTCCCGGCTGCGGGGTGGACTGACCATGGGCGAGAGTTGCGTTGACGATGCGGCCGTCCGATGTCCGCACCATGAGATGGTTCCCGCCCCAGACGGCGAGGACTTCGCCGGAGACTGTCCGCTTGCCGCGCTTTGCGATTTCCCGCGGAGTCCTGTAGAGGGCCTTTTCGAGCGGTGGAGCGGCGAAGGGGTCATCAAGGGCGGGAACGACGACAGTGACATGCGAACGGTCGTCGACGTAGATGAAGGGGCCTGAGAACTTTCGGCTGCCGCTGACGGTGCGCAGGAAGCGCCCGGCGATCCGTACTCTTGCATCGCGCAGTGACTCGAGGCCTGGATCGGTGCCGGGATCCACATGCAGCGCCACCGGCAGGACGTCTTCCTCGTCCTTTAGGATGAGAAACTGGTTATGGGAGTCTATTTCGTCGGGGAAGGTGTCAATCACAGTGCCTTCGGTAATGACTGTGTGCAGATGGTGCTTCTCGTCGCTGATGTCCCGAAGTGGTATTTCCACGCTCGGCGACACGGATTCCATTCCGACATGCGATATGTCCTGCGCGGCGATGTATATCTCCTGGTGTGCGGACATATGGGCCCGGCCGGTCACGGCGATTTTCTCGCCGGGAACGGGGCGGTATGAAGAGGCGTTGGAAATCTCAATCCAGCCGTTCGTGTCGCTTAGGATGATATAGTTGTCGAGAGATGCGTTGAGCGCCTGAACGGTGCCTGTGATGCAGAACGGCGCATAGCGGTGGCTCGGATCGTCGGCGAAGTCGTTTAGCTCGGCGATGCTGTGCAACATCGAGCAGTCCGGAGTCGCCGTGGCGGCGATTCCAAGCAGGAATGCACAGGAAATGGAGGAGGCGAGCATTTGGCGAAAGTATACCACAGTTAACGCATCTTTCGCAATGCGATATTTGCGTTTCTTCTGTATACATTCGTATACATGGCAGTATACCGCTGTATAATTGCTTGGCGAGACGTCATTTCCTATAATAATACTGCTATATTGCACAAGCAATACGCTGAAAGGGAGAACATCAATGACAAAGTTCTTTTTATCCTCGTTGCTGTCTGCAGCCGCGGTCGTGTCCGCATTTGGCGGTTTCACGAAGTCGATCACTTTCACGACTTCGGGCTATCAAGGTTCTGGGCCGTTGGTCAGCTTTCCTGTTCTTGTGAAGCTCCCCGGGTCTATTCATGGTTTCGACTACGCGGATTTCGGCGGCACGACGAATCTTGTCTTCAGGGATTCCGCGGGCAATGCGATTCCGTACGAAGTCGACACCTGGAACACCACGGGGACCTCGCTCGTATGGGTCCGAGTTCCCTCGGTCACGAAAACGACGGTGTTCCATATGCACTACTGCGGATCGGGTGATACGGTCAACAACCCTACCGCAACCTGGACGGGTGCGAACTACGTCGGCGTCTGGCATATGGACGAAACCAGTGGCACGGTTGCCGACGCGACGGGCCATGGGCTTACAGCAACGCCGATGGGTGATGCGAGCGTGAGCGCCCGCTACTCGGGAACGGACGCGCCTATTGGCCATGCCCGGCAGACCGGAACAGCTTCTGCCAAGGGATATCTCACGATTGCAGACAATAACCTACTCGATGTAGGTGATACGTTCACAATGTCCGGCTGGGTGTATTTCACCGACATTCAGAGCGGCAAGGCAGAGAGAATCTTTTCACGCAAGGGCGCGTACGGCGATCAAAATGGCTGGGAAATCGAGATGAATGCCGGCAGCGACAATGCTTTCTCGGCGCGCGGCTCTCACAAGGACAACGGAAAATCGGGAGGTGGCGCTGCCGGGTGCACGGGTAATTTCAGTCCGTCGCTGAAGAACAAGTGGACGCATGTGGCGCTTGTCTACAACGGGACGCAGCTTACGGTGTGCAGCAATGGTTATGAAATTGCTACGGGAACAATTTCTGCGGTCCAAGACAACGACAATAATCTCTCAATAGGATGCAATGCGACAGGAACTGAAGCTGGATACTTTCATGGTTATTTTGACGAATGCCGGCTTCTGGACGCGGTTGCGTCGGAGGACTGGATTGCCGCGGAGTACGCGACTGTCGCGAGCGCTACGTTTGTGACGGCGGGCGACGTTGAGGAAATCGGCGGCAAGTCCGGTGCTGTGATTTTCGTGCGGTGAGTATACCTTCGTATACGTGGGAGTATACCTCGGAATAATTGTTCGACATCTGCGCATCTGCTATACTTTCGGCGTCACCACAAAAAAGGGAGATGCAAATGAAAAAACTCGTTTCTGCCGTACTGCTGACTTCGGGGTTTCTGGCCTTCGGAGACGATGTCGCGACGCTTGAGGCCGGGCTCAAGTCGGACATCATGACGATAGTCAACCAGGTGAACCCGATCGATTCTGCGACCGGCAAGCGCAAGTACATCTCGTTTGCATTCATCACTGACTTCCACAAGTGCAGGCGCGTGGAAGGGGATGATGCCGCGGCGAATCCGGTAAAGACGTATTGGTATGGGTCGGCCGGCGTGCTTACCGAGTCGGAGCAGTCGATTCGCCTGCTGGGTTCGCTCGCAACGGACGCCGGGCTTGACGCCGTCATTGCCGGCGGAGACTTCGCGACCGCGCCGATCATCGGCGACGGAACAAAGGTGGGACTGACGGAAGAAGAATATACAAACGAAATCTGGAACGTGAAGGCGATGTTCAACCAGCATGTTCCCTCGACGATCCCGCTCTTTGCGATAGACGGCAACCACGAGCGCAGCTATTCGCTCAACGGCGCCGACATGCACATGTCGGACGATGCGTGGGCGTACGTGCTCACCAACTTCAATACGTCCGCGTCCGTCGCGCAGGCGCACAACGTCGACGTAACCTACCATCGCGATCTCGCCGCCGCGAAGCTCGGCGACAACGCGACCGGCGCCTACACGGGCAACTCCTACCACATCGACCTTCGCCGCCTTGTCGCATCGGGCGGAAACAACGTGCGCATCGCGTGCGTGAGCATGTACGACGGCGCCGCCGGAGCGAATCCCGCGTACCGCGCCTACGACGCCGCGCAGTTCTACGACGCGTCCGGAAACCTGTACGACGCGGCGCTCACCCCGGAAAACACGGTCATCGGCATGGTCGCGCACGGGACGGAAGAGAAGCTCGGCGGGACGATGGCCCGCGCCGCCGCGGGAACGCTCATGAACGGCTTTATGAACGGCTACACGAACCCGAAGGCTCACGCCGGCCCCTGGAATCTCGGCGTGCAGGGCAGGGCGTTCTTCGGACTCGTCGCCGGACATCTTCACTTCACGAACACGAAGGAGATCACGGATCCGTACGACAACCTCGTGAACGGGGACAACACGACCTACGCCTCCGCAGTCTCCGTCGCGAGCGCCTATGGCGTCAATTACCCGGCCAAGCCGAACCAGCACGAGCTCGGGACGGAGGCCGCCTATCACTTCAGCATCTTTGTCGTCGACACGGACAGCAACAAGCTCCGTGAAATCCGCCTCGGTGGATGGTCGACGAATCCGGTGACAAAGGAGGCTCCCGTCGTGCAGCTCCACGACTTCAACCTCCGCACGCATCTCGCCCCGTCGGTCCAGACGCCGCCTGTCCTCGGCACGGTCAATGTTACGCCGGCGGTAACTAACGCGACGATCTCCGGCGCGATCTCTTCGCTTGGCTCCGGCGCGACCGCGTGCGACGTCTATCTCGCGCTCGGTGCGAGCGCGAACACGCTCGGCGCGGCGACGAAGATCGCCGAGGGCGCGACGGCGTCGTTCAGCTATGTTGTCTCCAATTTGACCGCAGCGACGACATACTACTACTCGCTTTCGATCTCCAACAACGCCGAGACCGTGATGGGGGCGGTGAAAAGCGGAAATTTTACGACCGGGGCCGAGCCTGTTGACCCGGGTCCCGGTCCCGGCCCTGGACCTACTCCCGAACCTGGCGAGGCGATTCAGCCTGGCGAGACGGCTGCCGAGACGCGCCAGACGATACAGGACGCGATCGACGCCGCAGTTCCGACGCAGGGAACCGTCACGCTTGGCAATGGCCTTTTCGACATCGACGCGCAGCTGATGGTCACTGGCGGCGTCACGCTCGTCGGCCAGGGATGGGAGAGCACGACGATTCGTTTTGCGGGCACGAAGGCGGGATCCGAGAATCGCGTCGCGAACATTGACGGTGGCAGTATTCTTGCTCACGTCACCCTGACCGGCGGCAAGGTCGACAACAATGAAAAGTCCGGCGGCGGTGCGTATCTTACCGACGGCACGATCTCCTGGTGCTGCATCACGAACAACTACGCGAAGCGCAGTTATGGCGGCGGCGGCGTCTTCATCAGCGGTACGGGCACAGCGAAGATCGACCACACAATCATTGCGGATAACTCGGCGGCCACGGCCTTTCTCAACGGCATTGGTGGCGGCATCGGCATCCGCGGAAGGTCGGGTCTCCGCGTCGAAATCGATGCCTGCCTCGTCTACGGAAACACGGCAGGCGCGTCTGATCGCACGAGCCACGGCGGCGGCATCGCCGTCACGGGCGTGGCGGCGCAGGACAGCTTCACGACGGTCATACGCAACACGACGATTGCAAACAACAGCGTTGTCGGCGCGGGGCTTGGCGGAGGGCTCTATATCGACCAGGCCGACACGACGCTGATCAACTGCATCGTCTCCGGCAACACGGCGGAAGCTGCCGCGACGGCCGGCGATGCGGATGTCGCGTACAAGGACGCAACAGTCGCCTCCGCGGTCGGGACCAAGACTGTGACTTGCCTCTTCGGCGGAACGCTGCTCTTCGTGGACACCGCGAACAGCGACTACCATCTCGCCGCGACTTCGCCTGCGATCGAGGCGGGCACGGACTACGCCGGTCTTGAAAAAGACCTCGACGGCAAGTACTTCTCCTACCTGAAGCCGGCGATTGGATGCTACGAGTACGGCGAATACGGTCCGCGTCCCGAAGACGAGTGGGACATTCCGGGCACTGACGGCGGCATTAAGGGTCTCGACGATGGTCATGGCGGGAAGATCATAACGTTCACGGCGATTGCGCGTGACGGCGAGACGGTTGCGGTCGGGTTCCAGGCTGCGGAAATCGGCGCGAACGTCGGCGCGTCCTTCGGTCTCGTCTGCAAGGACAATCTCGAAGACACGGAGACGTTCACGCTCAACGCGACCCTCACGGACATCGAGGGTGTGCTCGGTGAGCTCCAAGCCACCACATCTAAGTCGCAGCTCTTCATCGTCGGCATCGGTGCGGCGGAATGACATCAGTGAAGACGCTTCTTGTCATCGTCCTGGCTGCGGCCTGCAGCGCTGTGTCTGCCGTGGAGCTGATGCTCCCGGCGGAAGGCGCTACGGTGCCGCTTCTTAGCGACGGGCAGAAGGCGTTCTTCGACTCGTCCGACGAGGAACGTCTTGCGAAGGCGGGTGATGCCGCGTACAGGGCGGATCTACTGGCGCTCGGGTGGTATCCGCAGCCGGTCGTGTTCGTCTGGTCTGGTATAAATTCCCGCAAGGAGCGTCTTCGTTTCCGCATTTGGCGCGAGGATGATGACGTGTGCGTTTGCGACACGAACTTTGTCTATCTCACGACCGGGCGGTTTGAGTGGGACAACTTTAGGGTTGGTTGCCGCTATCGTTGGTCTGTCGATGTTGCTGGGAAGGGCTCGGCTACAGGTTCGTTTTTCACCGAGGACCGACCGCCGCGCCTTATACGCATCCCTGGCGTTCCGAACGTGCGCGACCTTGGCGGCTGGCGTACTGCCGACGGACGGCGTGTGAAGCAGGGACTCCTCTACCGCTCGGCGAACCTTTGCGAGAACGCATCGGAGTGCCCCGGCGAACTGCCCCGCATGCGTCTTGACGATTCGGGCGTCAACTTCATGACAAATGCGCTCGGCATCTGCACGGAGCTTGATTTGCGTGGGCCAAAGGAATGCGAAGGGCTCGCGGGCTCGCCGCTTGGGCAGTCTGTGCACCGCATGGAAATCTCGTCAGGCTGCTATTCCCAGATGGACGAACCATGGGCGAAGGAGGCGTGCCGGAAGGCGCTTGAGCTTGTGAGCGACGAGAAGAATCTGCCGCTTCTCTGCCACTGTTCGAGCGGACAGGACAGGACGGGGACGCTTGCGTTCTTGATAAACGGACTTATCGGCGTATCTCCCGAGGACCTTGTGCGCGACTGGGAGGCGTCTGCCCTGTGGAAGGACGAGCACGACTGGTTCAACCGCAACAACACATACGCCGCGCTCCTCTCCGTTATTGGCAAGTATCCGGGTGAGACGTTGAACGAGCGAATCGAATCCTATGTGAAGTCCACGGGTTTTTCCGAGAAAGATATTGCGCGTCTCCGCCAGCTGATGCTCGAGAGCGACTGACCGGGAATGTTGCTGGCTATGTGCGGAGATATCATGCGGAGCCTGCGTGGCTCACGGGGGCGCACGGAAAACGGACGGACTATATCCGAACGCGGCCTTGAAACGGGTGTTCATGTGGCTCGCGCAGCAGAAGCCGCATTTTTCGGCGACTTCGGACAGCGGCAGGGACGTGTTCGAGACAAGCCGCACAGCCTCGTTTAGCCGTATGCGGATTATCTCGTTCTTCAGCGTGTTGCCAAGCACAAGGTTCGCCTTCATTTCGAGGGAACGCTTCGATATGCGCAGTTCCTTCGCAATGTCGTCGATGGTGCGGGCCACCGAGAGGTCTTTTCGCACTATGTCGAGCGCCTTGGCTAAATATGCGTCTGGCACCACGGTCTTGTCGGTAGATTGCCTTGTAACGATTCGCGGGAACGCAAGGTCGACAAGCGGTTCGGCCTTGCGTCCGTTCATGTGCGCGTCAAGCAACTTTGCGCAGAGGATTCCGGCGTTACGTCCGTCCAGCGCAATTGATGAAAGCGATGGAGTCGACGATTCGCAAAGCACTTCGTCGTTGTCTGTGCCGAGGACGGACAGCGATTCCGGAACTGCGATGTCAAGTTCGGAGCAGAGGCTCAGAATCTGGAGTGCGCGTCTGTCCCACGCGGCGTAAAGGGCTGTCTGCGGTTTCAGCGAGCGCAGCCATTCGGCCAGATGGGCGGACTCCCTGTCAAAGTCTTCGCGCTCGCCCTTTGGAGCCCCGGGGAACGCGTTGCACTCAAGGCCCGCTGCGGCGAGTCGATTCCTCATTCCCTTTAGGCGACGCTCGCACCAGGCCGACGGCTCGGGTGTCCCGACAAAAGCAAAGCTGCGGAAGCCCCTGTCTAGAAAATATTCCGCAGCGGATTTTCCGACATCCTCCTGTACGCGAGCTATGAAAGTCGTGCGTTTCGGAGGTTTTGACGCCGCGCCGCAGGGTGGCGTCGGCGGATTGATCAGGACGGCAGGCGTTTTCGTCGCCAGGATGCGGTTCATCTGCCGGCGCTCGCGAACAAGCGCTATGACGCCGCTGCAACCCCAGCGGCGAAGTTTGGCAAGGCCTTGCTCATAGCGGCTCCCGGTCTCGAAGTGGAACTGCCACGGTCCGTGCGCGTGCCCATATGCGAGCACGCCTTCAAGTATCTGCCGGTGCAGGAACTTGTCGGACGGCAATATGATCAGGACCTTCGCCTTCATGCGGGGATTATACCATAAATATATCCGCGGCGCATGAGGCGCGTTTCGCATTTGTTTATATTCTTTTTCGCGTTTATTTGTTGCCGCGGCCGAGTGCGTTTTGTAAAATGTCCGCGTGAAGGTGAACATGGACAGTCTGGACTTCCTTGCCATAGGGCTATTCTTCGCGGCCCTTTTCGGCATTGCGGCGGCGTGCTCGCGCCATGCGAGCAAGGACGCCAAGGACTTCTTCCTCTCTGGGCGTTCGATGCCATGGTGGCTCATCGGCGTCTCCATGTGCGCGGCATCGACTTCGACGAATTCCGCGAACATGTTCACCGAATTCATTCGCAACTCCTCCCTTGGCGAGAACTGGAAGTGGTGGGCGTTTCTCCTCACGGGCATGCTCACGGTGTTCGTCTATTCCAAGCTGTGGGTGCGCTCCGGCGCCAAGAGCGACATCGAGTTCTACGAGCTTCGCTACTCGGGCAGGGCCGCGGCGTTCCTGCGCGGCTTCCGCGCCATATATCTCGGGCTGGTGTTCAACGTGATAACGACCGGCCTCGTGATGCTGGCGGCGATAAAGATAGGCCAGACGCTGTTCGGCGTCGGGCAGTGGACGGTTGTCGCGGTCACGGCCATCGCCTCGATAGTGTATTCCGCCGTGGGCGGATTCCGCGGTGCGATATACACGGACTTCTTCCTCTTTGTCGTCATAATGGTAGGCGCGGTCGCGGGCATGTACTACGCCGTGAACCATCCGGCCGTCGGCGGCTTCTCTGCGATGATGTCGAACCCTGCCGTGCAGAGCCATCTGGCGTTTTTCCCCGATCCATCCAACACCGATCTTTTCGTCGCCGTGTTCGTGATTCCGGTCGCGATCCAGTGGTGGAACGTGTGGTATCCAGGTTCCGAGCCGGGTGGCGGCGGCTATATCGTCCAGCGCATGCTTTCCGCGAAGAGCGAAGGGCATTGCGTCGGCGGCTCGATACTGTACCAGGTCATCAACTACGCGATCCGCCCTTGGCCGTGGTACCTCACCGCGTTCGCCTCGCTCATTGTGTTCCCCGACCTCGCATCGCTGCAGAAGGCGTTCCCGAACGTCAATCCCGCGCTCGTCAAGGGAGACCTCGCATATCCAGCGATGCTTACGTTCGTGCCGAACGGCTGGCTTGGAGTCGTTGCGGCTTCCATGATGGGCGCACTCTTCTCCACGGTGGCGGCGCACCTCTCCATGGGGTCGAACTACATCGCCAACGACTTCTGGAAGCGCTTCGTCCGCCCGGAGGCCGACGAGCGCGAGCTTATCGTCGTCGGGCGCGTCACGGTCGTAGTCCTCATGGCTCTCACCGCCGTGATCTCCCCGCTCCTCATTTCGGCCGGCGCGGTCTTCAACCTGATTCTGCAGATCGGCGCGGGCACTGGACTCATCTATCTCCTGAGGTGGTTCTGGATGCGCATCAACGCGTGGAGCGAGATCACGGCAATGGCCGTCTCGTTCGCGGTGGCCGTATTCCTTCAGCTTGTCTACCCGCATTTCGGCTGGCCTGAGCTGGCGGCCTGGCACCGGCTCCTTATCGTGATGTCCGTCACGACGGCTGCGTGGGTAGGCGTGACTCTCCTCACGCCGCCGACAGAAGCGGCGAAGCGCGCGGCGTTCCAGAACAAGATCCATGCCAGCGGGCACGACATCGCATGGGGAATGCTGGCCATGACGGTTTCATGCGCCGCCATCTACTCGCTCATGTTCGCGGTAGGCGGCTGGATCTATGGCCGCATCGCGTTTGCCGCAGCGCTGACGAGCGTGTCCGTTGCCGCGGGCCTCCTGCTGATTCCCGTCTTGCGCCGTCTCAACCCCAAGTCCACATGCGATTGTCAACTTTAAACTTTTAACTTCAAACTTCAAACTTTAAACTTTTTATTATGTCCTACGAAAAAGAACTGACAGCGGCAGAGGTCAAGGCCAAGGCGCTCGAATGCGGCGCCGACATCGTCGGCATTGCGCCAATGAGCCGATGGGAGGGCGTAGCCGACAAGCAGCATGACCCGCGCTACATCTTCCCGGACGCAAAGTCGATGATCGTCTTCGGCTTCCGCATCCCGCGCGGCTCGCTGCGCGGCGTAGAGGAAGGCACGCACTATCTCAACTACGCGACGATGGGCTACGCCGCGCTCAACTCCATCTACGGGCCGATGGTCCTGTGGGAGATGAACCGCTTCATGGAGGACCACGGCTACGAGGCCGTGCCCATGGCGAACGTCGGCGGCGGCGAGGCCGTGAACCCGCTTACCGGCAACTTCCGCAAGGGCTGGAGCCGTCCCGTCAGGCCGGGGCTCCCCGCGCCCGACGTCTCCGTCGATTTCCGCATGGCGGCGTTTCTCGCCGGGCTTGGCGAGTTCGGCTACTCCCGCGCCTTCCTCACGCCGGAATTCGGCCCCCGCCAGCGATTCGCAATAATGCTTACGGACGCGGAGCTGGACGCAGACCCGATATACGCCGGCAAGATCTGCGACCACTGCATGGAGTGCGTCAAGAACTGCCACGGCAAGTGCATTTCGCCTACGGAGACCGTGAAGAAGACGATATGCGGGGTGGAGGTCGAATGGGCGAAGCGCGACGAAATGGCCTGCTCCAAGGCCTTCCGCGAGGGCGGGCTCAACCGCGAGCTTTCGCCTTTCGACGGCAACTATCCGCGCAAGTACGGCTACGGCCTCGCGCACGAGGGTAGCTGCGGATGCATCCGCGCCTGCATGGTCCACCTGGAGCGTCGCGCCAAGATGACTCACGGATTTCGCAATCCCTTCCGCAAGGAGGGCTGGCAGCAGTGGGAGATCGACCACTCCAAGCCATACGAGATTCCGGCGGACACGCTCAGGGAATACGAGGGCAACATCGAGTCGCACGATGCCTACACGAACTACAACATCAAGTCCAACTACGGCACGAAGGCCGCGGCGGGGCTTGTTCAGGACAACTCGTCCAGCGGAGGCGTGGCGTGACCGAGAATTTCCCAGATGTCACGAGCGCCGAGATAAAAGCGCTGGCGAAGAGGGTCGG